>JAMLIO010000003.1 GCA_023954155.1 Pseudobdellovibrionaceae bacterium
AGGGAATCTCACTGAAGAGGAAAATAAATTTCTCACAGCTTTACTTTCCGATTTGCAGATGCAGTATTTAGATAAGAAAAAAAATGCTACTGCAAGCAACTAAAAGCATAACTTTTCACATAATATAATATTTAAATCGGAGGCCAATTATGACTTATAGATTCTTTAGTTTTATTGCTGTCATACTTTTTTCCGTGGCTTGTCATGCTCAGAAACAGTCTGAGGTTTTACAAGCTGAAAAGATTCAACTCCCCAAAGTAGAAGATGGTCAACCCTTACCTTCAAATCTGTTCATTGAGTTAGCCAAGAAGACCAACCCCAGTGTGGTGAACATCTATACCGAAACTCGCCCTAAGTTTAATCAAGGACAAGTTCCTGATTCCCTAAACTTTTTCTTTGAACAATTTTTTGGTGCGCCCAGAGGCTCTTTCCAAAATCCACAGATCCGCCCCATGCAATCCTTAGGAACTGGTTTTGTGATTCGTAATGACGGTTTAATTTTAACCAATGCCCACGTTGTAGATAAAGCCGACACAATCAAAGTGAAGTTTCAAAACGATGAGACAGAGCACATCGCCAAACTGATCGGCAGTGATGCCAAAACGGATGTGGCCCTTCTTAAAATTGAGACTAAAAATAAATTGGCCGCTTTAAAACTTGGGGACAGCAGTCAATTACAAGTAGGCGAATGGGTTGCGGCTTTTGGTAACCCCTATGGACACAGCAACACCATCACTAAAGGGATCGTATCCGCGTTAGAAAGAGACTCAGGTGGTCTTAATCTATTTCCCTTCATTCAAACCGATGCCAGCATTAACCCTGGAAACTCTGGTGGTCCCTTGGTCAATATGAAAGGTGAAGTTGTGGGAATGAACACCGCTATTGATGCCCGCGCACAGGGAATTGGTTTTTCCATTCCTATCAATAACGTCAAACAGCTCTTGTCTGAACTTGAAAAAACAGGAACCGTTCAACGAGGATTCTTGGGCATTGAAATGCACGGGCTAGATGAGAGCATTGCCGCCTCACTTAAGCTTCCCAATACAAAAGGCGCGCTTGTGGCCAATGTGATGCCTGACTCTCCTGCAGAAAAAGCAGGTATAAAACCCTATGATGTTATTGTAGAGTTTAATGGACAAAAGATTGAATCTCCCAACGACATACAAAGAGCTGTGGCCTCTACACCCGTAGGACGCGCTTCTAAAGTGAAAGTGCTTCGAAATGGCAAACCCAGTACATTAAGTGTCATCATAGGCAGCTCTGCAAAGAGTGGGGCTCAGAATGAATCCACACCCAATGCCCCTCAAAAGCAGCAAAGTCTTGCCTTAAAAGATTTTGGTTTAAGTGTCAGTCTGCTCGACAATTCTCTTTTGAACCGTTTTGGATTATCGCCTAACACACAAGGCATTCTGGTCACTGGCGTTGACCCTTACTCGCCTGCTTTCAAAGCCGATCTTAGAGCGGGGGATGTCATTCTGGAACTTAACCGCAGTAAAGTGACCACCGTGTCTGACTTCCAAAAGCGTTTGCAAGATAAAAACTTACTTCGCATTCAAAGAGACAGTCGCACTTTACTGACCTTAATGTCTAAATGAGTCTTTAAAATATTTTAAAGTTATAACTCTTAACTACTTGTTCTACACAGTAAGAGCATCAATGATGATGATGCTCTTTGTTGGGCTTTTGAGCGGTCTCTCTAGGTTGCATATTGAAATGCAGCAGAAGGTTTTGAGTACCATCACTAAAAGTGATCTTGACCTTTTCAGAGTCTTTGAATTTTTTAAGAGGATCAAAAAGCATAATATGGTTACCGCCTGGCTTTAACTCGAAGGTCTCATTGACCCCTAGCTTTAAAGACTCCACCTTTTGCATCTTCATCATTCCATTCTTTTCGAGGGTCTCATGCAGTTCAACAGCTTTAAACCCTTGGGCACTGACAATTTTTAGATTGAGTTCTTTATTCCCCACATTTTTAAGCGTACCGTAACCCGCAGTCACCCTCACACCATCTAAAGGTAAATACACAATCCCCTGCTCGACGGCCAACTTGGTCTGCCCGCGAACGTTGGCGTTGGCGTTGGCGTTGGCGTTGGCGTTGGCGTTGGCGTTGGCGTTGGCGTTGGCGTTGGCGTTGGCGTTGGCGTTGGCGTTGGCGTTGGCGTTGGCGTTGGCGACGGTCAGCATAGAGGTCACCCACAACATGCTGGCAAGAACAATCATACTTTTGGTGTTTATCGTTATCACTTTTTTTACTTTGATCATTATAATTTCGCCCTAATCATTTTAAAAACTTCATCTGCGTCTCTGGGGTTGGGAATAGTGCTCACCACCATGCCTTTGGAGTTTAAAAAATACAGTCTATCAGTATGTGAAATCGAATATCCTAAATAAGAACTTGGATCTTTCTCGAGTAAATAGCTGGAGTAAAATTGCGACACTGTTTTTTTAAGCTGCTCTTCACTTCCACTGAGTCCTACAAATTCAGAAAAAAACTGCTCGGCATAATTGGCCACCTCCGTGTCAGTGTCATTTTCATGATCTACACTGACAAAGACCAACTGAACTTTTTGAAGCTCTTTTTCACTCAGTTTTTGAAAGGCTTGCGCGGCCACGCTCAGACTCATAGGACAGACATCAGGACATTTTGCGTAGCCAATGTATAAAACATTAAGTTTCTTAGTGTGGTCTGAAAAACTCCAAGGCTGATCACGAAAAGAAAGTGTGAAGTCTCCGCCATAGCTGGGTTCGGTCTGCCCCCGCATCACTTCCATCATCACAAAAACCAATATGGCCGCCAAAAATGCCGAGACACCTAAGGCCTGCAGAATGTACTTGATTGAAATCTTTTGCGAAGAGGATGTGTTCATACTGTTAAAAGCTAAACCTTATTTCGCAGGGAATCTCAACTGAATGACAGGTAATGCAACACATTGTCATCCTCTTGTCAGTGGTGACCATGATGATGAGAGTCTCCGCCCCCATGACTGTGAGGGTTTCCATGTCCCGAAGGGGCTTCAGAGTCTTCCAGCACATCTAAGGCAAAAGTTTGAGTTTCAAAAGTTCCGTCTGCACCGATCAAAGTGAGGCGAACTTCCCAATCCCCACCCATAACAAAATAGATGTTAGACACTTCATACACTCCGATAAGAGCCTTTCCGTTTTCATCCACAAGATTTTGCACCAACGTAGGCGCAGACCCGTGGTTCATACTGGGCATCCACAGCACCACCTCAAAATCACCACTTGGACTCACTGACGAATGATCTAAAGCACTCTTCCATTCTACTCTTAGACGAGACTCCGCACCTACGACAGGTCCCAACTCCCACATCACATGGGCGTGCACGCCTGCCTGTGCAAAAGTCAGATGCACCATAGGAGCAGAAGAACTTGGCGCATGCACGTGTCCACTATGAGCCAAAACCTGACCTATAAAAACTCCCCAGACTACAGTCATTGCCAGAATTGCTCTTACACACACCTTTGAAATTTTCATTTCCACTCCTTTAAGCTCTTTTAACATAAACGTTTTGTGTGATTTAGCGTAATTTTTGCATTAGGACGAGTCTTTTTCATAGGCCGCAACATCATGTTGCACTTTCTATCCTTTAAACCCTATGTTACAGCTTGAACCACAGCTCACGAGGGAGTTTATGACTCGGTCTATTTTATTGTTCTTGTTTATCACATTCGGGCTATCTGGGTGCGCAGATCGTAAATATGAAGTCGTTCAAAACGATGGCTCTAGAGCTCACCAAGTTACAGCCCCAGGCTCAGATGAGGACAGTTACGATACAGAAAAATGCACTTTGAGATTTAAAAATTCCGATCTTTGTCTTCTTTGGACATGGGAGTCCCTCCCAACACCTCAAAACCCTGGGGTTCTTACTTTTAAAATCACTCGAGAAAATCTTTTAGATGGCACGCCCATTCCTGTGGACATTTCTACGCTGCCCGCAGTGGTCTTATGGATGCCCAGTATGAATCATGGCTCTACACCTACCCAAGTTGAACAGGTGGACACAGGAAGCTTCAGAGCTACTCACGTGTTTTTTATTATGCCTGGTGAATGGGACATCCGTTTTCAAATCAAAGAGGGAATGCAGGTTCAAGATGAAGCCGTTCTTACTCTTATCATTTAATGTAGCATTACATTTTTTTCTAAGCACTTCCGAGGCCTTTGCCGCCGCCTGCTGTGGAGGAGGCTTTGCTGCACCCTCTATCATTTCTGGTGATGAAAAGGCGCAATTTACAAGCTCTTACTCTTTTACTGATGTGGTCATCAACACTGTGGATGCCCGAGGAATTTGGCGCAAGTGGGACGAGAAGCAAAGCGTGATGGTGATGCAACTCGAAGGGGCGCACTTAGTTTCAGATCGCTGGCAAGTAGGAGCCGTTGTGCCCGTCATCCAACGCTCTTACATGGGACAGCAGTATTCGGGGCTGGGAGATGTGTCTGTTTCCTTAGGATACGAATATTTAACCGATTGGGACTATAACCCTCTCAAACCCAAAGGCATTGGTTTTTTACAACTCACCCTACCCACAGGAAAATCCCGCGCAGAATCAGAAGTGGGAGGACTAGACAGTCGTGGCAATGGGTTTTGGTCTATAGGAGCAGGAACCCTTTTGACTAAAACCTTAGGAGCCTTTGATGTCTTTGGACTTGCAAGTCTACGTCACTCTTTTGCTAAAGATACCACTAATTCCTATTTACAGGGCACCCTTCATCCAGGATGGGGAGGAAGTCTAGGCATAGGAGCAGGTTATAATCTTAAAGCTTTTAGGGTAGGCACTTCTCTGACATGGTTTTATGAAGACCCTATTGATATCGATGGTACAACTTCCTATATGGGTTCTGTAGAGCGATATGCGACAGCCATGTTTTCTGTAAGCTATTTAAGTTCTACACAGTGGGCCACAACTGTCAGTTACCTAGATCAAACACTATTTGGCTCACCCATCAATACTAGTCTTGGCAGAACAGTGTCTGTTCTGATACAAAAGAAATGGAATCGATAACCTTTAAGGGAGGGATGACCATGTTAAACGCATTTACACAAAAATTGAACTTACCTGTCGAAGAATTTACAACTCCAGATCCCATCACCGCAGATGAAAATGCCTCTGTAGATGCGCTGTTAGAGATCATGACCCAATACAATGTCAGACATATTCCTATCATGAAAGACGGTGTTGCCACAGGCATCATCAGCCAACGTGATCTTAAAGTGATTCAAGGTCTTAAGGATGAACATAAAAATCTGATCAAAGCCTCAGACATCATGGCCAAAAATCCTGTTACTGTCAGTTGTTCAGAAACTTTAGACGAAGTAGCCTTCACCATGTCACAAGAAAAAATTGGCAGCGTCCTAGTCAACGATGATAACGGACTGCTTGGCATCTTTACAGTCACTGATGCTTTAAATGCTTTGATTGAAGTGATCCGCTCTGCACGCTAAACTTCATTTTAGATTTTAAGCTTCCGCAGCATCTTTTTTTCACAAAAGCTTCAGAACAAGAGCGCGCGCGAGTCTAAGGTGATAACAAAGAACCCTTTCAAGCGTGACTTTAAAATAAAAAGAGAAGGTTTTACGACCTTCTCTTTTTTTAATTATTGATCTTTTTTCAGATCTTATTATCTGTAACCACAACCTGCACTTAACAGAGCATCAAAGAAGGCTCTACAGTTATTGATTCTTGGACGTTTATTACTTGGAGTGCTTGATGTTGGGTTTTGTGCTTTACCACGGCAATAGCTATTGTAGTTTTGCAAGTTCGTGGTCGTTGCAGACCCCTTACTTCTTGAGCACGAAAAATCAGGCCATAAAGCGTCTTGTGCAGGACGTGAAGGTGCGAAGATTCCACCTAAAAATCCACCAAGACCTCCGCCTCCACCATTGTTGGTGTTACCACCACCATTGCCGTAGTGCCCGCCGCCATTTCCATAATTCTGGCCATAACCATCATTTTGTCCATAACCGCCACCGTTATTATTGCCGTACTGACCGTAACCAGAACCACCGTACTCTAGATTTCGTTTTAAGTTTGTTAATAATAAATTCAACTCATCTTGATTTAGATCACCAATCCACTTTGTGCTTCTGGGAAAGGTTTCTGTAAATGTGTAAGTCAAAATATTTTGATACTTTGCAGACTTGACCTCTTCCAAAGCAGCTACAACAGGAGCATGATCTGCATCACGCACCTTAAGCGGAGTGGGAGAAAAAGAAGAGAGACCTAACATGTAGTCCACAGCGTCTTGCAGCACCTCTCCGTCAGAAGAGATCTTTGTCAAACAGTCAGAGTCCGCCACTGTGTGAAATCCACCATCAAAAAATCGAACAGGGTAAGGGTTTTTATTTTCACACTTTACAGTCTGTGGTGAATTAGGACGTGAACTGTAAATCACCTTTTTATAAGATTTTTGTCTGCTGTAAATGCTGTCAAAATCTTTAAATTTATCTAATACCATCTTGGCTTCAACAGGAATCGTATCTTTAGGACCACCGTTTAAGATCGCATCTAACATATAAAGATCGTGATCTTGTAAACGGATACACCCGTGAGACTCAAAACCTCTTCTTAAACCATCATCATCAATCTGATAGTGAAAGCCCACTTCTCTATAGCCTTCATAATAGTTTACAGAACCTGAACTGGACATTCTGCTCTTATCAATGATTCCAATAAATGGACGACCTTTGTAATAAGAAGGTTCTATACGCGCTTCTTGGTTAGGAGCACCTGTCCACACACTTCTTTTAACAAGAACTGAGTTTTCAAATTTAAAATCCGCAAAGTTACCACTACGTCCTGGCAATAACAGAGACATTGAGTTAATCAAACTTTCTTTACCCATCAATGAAGAACGAATATCTAAGGCTCCTGCAGTGATAGGAAAAACTTTTGTGATCCCATGATTATTATCGAATAAAATAGCCTTTTGTGAAGCCAACTCTACTCTCAATTCAAAGTCAGTTTCGCTCAGAGAAACTTCGTTATACACTTTTTTTACTGTGGTCTTAGCTATACTCTTAACACCACTGGCAGTAGGTACATTGACCTTGTTATGCCAGTTGGTCTCGATGTTGATCTTTCTAAAGTAATATCCACCCCTTTCTGAAGAGTGAATAAACAGCATCAAATCAATATCAAAAACTTTATCTTCACCTGTCACATCCCAAATGCGCTCATAGCTCACACCTAAAATGGCATCTCTTCTGCGATTGACTCGGGTATCTGTCACTTTAAAAGTGTTCTTGCCATCTGCATCCTTAGTCACATGCCCTAAAGGACCAATAGCACTGATCTGAGAACCTTTATCTGCATAAAAATCCACATTCGCACCTGCATATTTAGAAGCATCCGCCTCCATGTCCATAAGGATATGATTTGAAGTCCCTGGCATCGCTTTGTCGTGCTTAGCTACATCACGAAGATCATTATGCTTTAGATAATTGAATCTTTCGTTAAGAGCCTCTTGCACCAAAGAGTTGATTGTTGGTTCTGTAGCTTGGGCTTCTACATCTTCAACCGAATCATAAATGATCACAGAACCCTGTGCCCAAACAGTGGTTGATACCAAAAGACCTAGCAAAGTTTTTAAAGTAAGTTTTTTCATAGACTTAACCCCTTTTAGGCTTATTAAGGCAAATTAGATGCCAGCCTAAGAGGGAAATTGAGCCCCCTAACTGTCTAACCCCTTGACACCCACGTCGTAGATGGGCCCTCTTTGCTTGCTCGTTAGAATTTAGATTAGAGTTTTTGGTATATACGTTGGGTTTTGTAAACACTTTGTGGGCCAGAGATATATCTGCTGACTAGGCAAGCCACCAAAGCAAATGGGCCGATCTGGTAGCCAAAGATTTCCATGGCCATGATAGTGCAAGCTATAGGTGTGTTTGTCGCAGCACCAAAGACAGCAGCAAACCCTAGGGCTGCAAGGAAAGAAAACCCCAAAGGAATCATCACTGAAAGTGCGCTACCTAAAGTTGTGCCCACAAACACTAGAGGAATAAACTCCCCTCCTTTAAAACCTGTTCCTACAGTTAAAGATGTAAAAAGAGACTTGAATACAGGATCTTTAAACGACGTCACCTGCTCTAGTGAAGCTTGAATATGGGGAATTCCTAAACCCACATACTGATACGACCCTTCCCAATAAAAAAGCCCCACCAAAAGTAAGCCCCCCACAAGGGGCTTAAGTGGAGGATAAGAAATCAGACGCTGACCGAGCTTTTCTATAATATGGGTGGTGACAGTAAAAAAACGCGCAGCCATGCCAAAGGCAAGCCCCGCAACAGCCACCCAAAATACAACTTGTAAACTTAAATCAGGAACTTCTGGAATGGGATAATGTGTGTGAGGGGCATCCAATAAAATTGTAATTCCATATCCGACAAAAGAAGCGATCAAACACTGGTACAGAGCAAAAAATTTAAAACGTCCAATATAGATCATCTCCATACCAAAAATCACTCCAGCCCAAGGAGCACCAATGGCCGCCGCAAAACCTGCCCCCGCACCAGAGACCAAAAGAACTTTTCTTTCTTCTGCTTCAATTTTAAAAAAACGGGAAAGTTGGTCTGAAAGAGACGCTCCCATTTGCACCGATGTGCCCTCTCTCCCCGCAGAACCCCCAAACAGATGCGTGACTAAAGTACCAAGCAAAATAAAAGGCGCCATGTGAAAGGGGATGATTTTTTTAGGTGTGTGAATCTCATCAATGATAAGACTGTTTCCTCTCTCAACATCCTGACCAAATTTATAATAAACCCAACCTATACCCAATCCCGCTATAGGAAGTAACCAGATGATTGCGGAGTGGGCATTGCGAGTATCAGTCACCCATTCTAAGGAAATTAAAAAAATAGCGGCAGCCAAACCTGCAAAGATACCGCTAAGACCACTAAAAAAAGTCCATCGTAAATAAGAATTTAAAGTTTTGATCTTGTTCAAGGCACACTCCTACTCTTAGTATTTAGAACGGGCCAATTCATCAAGAATGGGACATTCTGGCCTATCGTTCCCATGGCATTTCTTAGCTAAATGTTTTAAGGTTTTCACCATGGAATCAAGTTCTGCAATGCGATCTTCTAATTCCTGCACGTGCGCTAAGGCCAAGTTCCTCACCTCAGAACTAGAACGAGATTTGTTTCTCCAGAGGCTCACAAGTTTTTTGATCTCTTTCATGGAAAATCCAAGCCTGCGTGCACTTTTCACAAAAATCAAAATGTTCACATCAGCCTCTGAGTAATTGCGATACCCAGATTCCGACCTGGTGGCTTTAGGAATAATGCCCACAGCCTCATAGTGTCTGATCAGTTTGGCATTGATTCCAGAAACTTTCGCGGCTTCACCTATATTCATACAATTCCCCGTATAGTCATAAGAACTACAGCTCTACTACGTTCTTCAACAGAAAATACAATAAAATTCATAACCTTACAATTATTTAGAATGTTGTCTTGACCTTCCAATTGTTGGAAGGTTTAGAATGATTCACATAATAACCAAGACGACTTGATGAACCCCTTAGAAGAGCACATTAAAATAAGACTTGGGACAAAAGGAGAATTTATGGATCATCACAATGATAAAGATCAAACAACAGGCTGCTGTGACACTCACAGCACCAAGCCCGCTTTACTTGTGACCGACCCAGTGTGTGGAATGCAAATAGACCCTAAGACCGCTAAGGGAGGAAGCAGTCACTTTGAAGGACAAGAGTATTTTTTCTGCAACCCTAAATGTAAAACCAAATTTGATGCTGACCCCAGAGCCCAACTTGATAAAACACCCGTCGAGGTTTCTGAAGCCGACAAAGAGAAAATCTACACCTGTCCTATGCACCTTGAAATCCGACAAAAAGGCCCTGGCACTTGTCCCATCTGTGGAATGGCCCTTGAGCCTGAAGAAATCTCTTTAGAGGATGCACCTAACCCTGAGCTAGTGGATTTCACTCGACGTTTTAAAGTGAGTGCTTTTCTCGCAGTCCCACTACTTTTCTTAGCCATGTCAGACCTTATTCCTGGCCAACCCGTGCAGCACACACTCCCCCACTGGCTCTATGCGGGACTCCAACTTTTACTGGCTACCCCCGTGGTTCTTTGGGGTGGCTTGCCTTTCTTTGAAAGAGGTTGGTCCTCTATCAAAACTTGGAATTTAAATATGTTTACTCTGATCGCACTTGGTACAGGTGTGGCTTATATTTTTAGTATCGTGGCTACATTTTGGCCTCATATTTTTCCAGAAAGTTTTCGAGTTCACGGAGGCATGGTCCCACTTTATTACGAAGCCTCAGCGGTCATTATCACTCTTGTGTTATTAGGACAGATTCTTGAGCTTCGTGCCAGAAACCAAACAGGAAACGCCATTCGTGCCCTGATGGAGCTTGCCCCTAAAACTGCAAGACGAGTCCTACCCGACGGCACTGAAGAAGATGTCTCTATCGAACACATCAAGCCCCATGATCTTTTCAGAGTGCGTCCTGGAGAAAAAATTCCTGTTGATGGCGAAGTGACCGAAGGCCAAAGTGTTGTGGATGAATCCATGATCACAGGCGAACCCATTCCCGTAGAAAAAGAAGTTGGAAGTCAGGTCACAGGTGCTACGTTAAACACTACGGGCTCTTTTGTCATGAAGGCCACCAAAGTGGGTTCGGATACTCTTTTATCTCAGATTGTAAAGATGGTGACGCAAGCTCAGCGAAGTCGCGCTCCGATTCAAAAGTTAGCTGACACCGTGTCCTCGTATTTTGTTCCCACTGTGGTTGTGGTCTCGATCATCACTGCTCTTGTATGGTTTCTGATTGGACCAGAACCTAAGTTGACCTACGCTTTAGTCAATGCCGTCGCAGTTCTGATCATTGCCTGCCCCTGTGCTTTGGGGCTAGCCACTCCGATGTCCATTATGGTGGGCACAGGCAAAGGAGCCACTCATGGCATTTTAATTAAAAATGCTGAAGCTTTAGAGGGGCTAGAAAAAATCACAACGCTTGTGGTGGATAAAACTGGAACTTTAACTTTGGGAAAACCTAAACTCTCAGAAGTGCAAACCTTAAACGGTTTTGATCAAGAGCAGGTTTTAGCTCTGACAGCCTCTTTAGAAAAATCCAGCGAACATCCGTTGGCAGAAGCTATTGTATCGGGAGCACTTGAAAAACAAATAAAGTTGACTCCTGTGACAGACTTTAACTCTGTCACAGGGATGGGCATTACTGGCACCGTGCAAGGGCACAAAGTGGTTGCAGGCAATCGACGCCTTCTTGAAACACATGGCATCGAGTATCAGCAGTTAGTAGAAAGGGCTCAAGTCCTACAATCTCAAGGACATGGAGTCATGCTGATCGCGATTGATCATCAGCCCGCAGGAGTGATCGCCGTAAAAGACCCAATCAAAGTAAGCTCCAAACCTGCTATTGAGTATTTTCACAAACAGGGAATCGAAGTGGTGATGCTCACTGGCGACAATCAAAACACGGCCCATGTTGTCGCTAAAGAGCTTGGCATTGACAAGGTCATCGCTGAAGTTCTTCCCGATCAAAAACATGAAGTGATTCAGCAACTGCAATCTAAAGGTCAATATGTCGCGATGGCAGGTGATGGCATTAACGATGCCCCTTCACTTGCGCAGGCTCATATTGGAATTGCTATGGGCACAGGCGCTGATGTGGCCATTGAAAGTGCAGGAGTCACTCTGGTCAAAGGAGACCTGACAGGAATCATGCGTGCCCATCGCTTAAGTCACCTGACCATGAAAAACATCAGACAGAATCTTTTATTTGCTTTTGGTTACAACACTCTTGGCGTCCCACTTGCTGCGGGGCTTTTGTATCCTTTTTTTGGAATTCTATTAAGTCCTATGATTGCAAGTTTGGCCATGAGTTTAAGTTCCGTATCAGTGATTGGAAATTCATTACGTTTGCGAAGTTTTGATTTGGATAAATAATTGAACCTGTCTCATTCTGAGACAGATTTATGTTTTTTTATGCACACCAACTAAGGTCTTAAGATTTTAGTCAAGTCGAGGTTCATTTTAGCCGTTAAGTCATAGAAGAAGTCGAAGGAGTGCAGCATGAAAATCACCGATGTGAATATATTTCCAGTAAACGAAGAAAGATTAAAAGCTTACGTGACTATCACTATTGATGATTGCTTTATCATCAGAGACCTTAAAGTGATTCAAGGGCATGAGGGGCTTTTTGTAGCTATGCCCTCTAAGAAACGTAAAAATGGCGAGTTCAAAGACATCGCCCACCCTTTAAATCAAGAGACCCGAGCCATGATCGAAAAGGCCGTTTTTGATGCCTTTGAGGCTGAGGTGAGATCCTTAGAGTCCTCTTTAGAAGGTATAAAAACAGGTTCATAATTCAAAATCGTCCTATTTTATTAGCAAGGGGCCGCGTTTTGTTGCGCGGCATTCATATTGTACTTGCCTGATTTCACTAGATTATCTAAAAATAGACCTGATTCTAATTCGTTGGGGTATAGCCAAGTCGGTAAGGCAATGGATTTTGATTCCATCATTCCCAGGTTCGAGTCCTGGTACCCCATCCAATTTTCCTTCCAAAAAAATTAGCACTAAAAAAAGTTAAAAGATGTCAGGCACCTGCCTGATTTGATTAGAGAAAATGCGTTTGAAGAGTATTTCACGAAATTTCGATTTATTTCGATGTCTGGTGACCTTTTGGTGACCCGTTGGTGACCTGAAATCTGGCGTTTTTTTGCAGACTCATTCGGTATTTTTCTAAGGTTTGGACATTTCTCGTCTAAGCCTCTTCCCCTCAATTTTTAAACCTATCAATCCCAAATTTTAAACCCATTTAAGGAGGTTCCCATGATCCCAAAACAACTTATCAAAATCGCAATCGCTACGGTTCTTATCGCTGCTGCTTCTGGACAGCTACCCAAGCTCATCCAACTTACTAGAGTCGCGCAATATCAACTGCTCAAAGACTCACAAGCATCCAAATGGGGCAAACCCATGCTTCTACCTATCAAAGAATAAACGACGGGCTGACTAAGCTCTTGTCGGATTCCATCTCTTAAACTCCTGACTTTTAGGTTTAACTGACGGTCGCTCCGACAATGTTCCTGATTCGCCCCTTCGCAGGTCTCGCGCCATACGTTTCACTCCTGTCACTCACCTCTGCTCGCTTCGCTTGGTCGGGGCGAGGCCCTTTGTCTTCTCTCCCTTTTTCCCTTTTCGGGCTTCTCAGAACGCAAGCGAAGAAGCCCCTACAAGGGGAAAACAACAACCTAAAAAGGAGTTATTTATGAGAGAAGAAATCCAACAAAAACTTAATCAACTTGCCCTTAATCGTTCTATTCCATTTTGCTATCATTGCTATGAAGAGGCCCCAACTGGCTGTTGTAAATCTTGTGGTTCAGATGATCTTATGCGCTTACTTCCAGAAGTGGGCTGCGAGTATGGTACTGACTGGATCATCAAACACATTTTAGAAACTGAGCTTGAAGCTTTAGACCTTGAAGAGTCCTTTGAAGACCTCATGCGTGGATGTTATCCAGAAACAACTCAAGTTGGCTGGATGGAATTTGATACTGTCACTTTGATGAAAGAAAATGATCCTATAGCTTGGCGTTGTGCACTTTCTGATTACGAATCAGAAGAAGAGTCTGAAGGAAATACTATTTCTTTTGATTCAGGCTCTACCATATTATTCTGTGCTCGATCTTGAGTTACTTACTGGGTGATTCAAGATATTTATCTTTTCCAAAAAATTTTCCATTCTTTGCCAGACTCAATTATAATAAAGTCGTCGTCTTTTTTATTAAAGTAGTACCAAGTATATTCTTTTAACTCTTTAGCAAAGTCTTCGTTTAAAATTTTTTCAGCGTCCTCGTGTGATTTAAAGGAAGGAAATAGTTTTTCGAGTCTTCTTTGATGACCAGTGTCTGGATAACATTTCTGAATCATTTTGTTAACAAGATGATCTAATGAGTTTTCTACATAGTAATATGATAGGTAGTAAGTATCGTCTTTTTGGATGTCTACACGATAAGGCTGAATCCTCTTTCCTCTGGTTCCGTCTAACCAAATAAGTGTTAGATTATCTAAAATAGTTCCGTTATATTTTACAAAAAAATCTCTTCTTTTGGAATTTTTATCGGGAAAATTAATACTCCACGGCTCAACATAGGATTCTGAAAAATCTTGATCTTTTGCAACTATAGTAAATTCTGGAAATCGTTCATGGAAGAAATACAAATTTCCATTTTCATTGTATCCGTAGCTCCACATTTGAAGTTCGTGTAAATATTTAAAAAGTTTTTCTTTTGGCGTGAGTTTGAATCCAAAGCGCTCATAAAACATTTTTTCAACAATATGGTCTGCTGTTGTGCTATTGACTGGTGTATTTGTGTCAGCAACACGTGAAAATATAGCTCCTGCGCGTAGAGGACGCCCATTTGAAGTATAGTCCTCGGTAAGAAAATAAGGTTTTTCATCTTCATTTTTGATGATTAAAATATCAATTTCATGATTTTGGAAACATATTGTTTTTAAGGATATTTTTGGGATTTTATTTAAGCGCGCAGATCTAAGGATTGTGATTATATTGGCAATACTCTTCCTTTTGTTATCGGTTTCAATTCCACATATATTCTTATTATCTTGAACGCCAAAAACTAAATATCTATCTGAATCCGTGATTGAGTTTGCTAAATTCAAAATATCATGGATCAAGTCTGAGTTTGTAGAAGGATACTCTTGCTTGAAATCAAGAGCTTCATTTTCTTGTGAGCTAAGCAAGTCATCTATTGATAAATTATTCATAAATTCCCTTTAGAATATTTTTTATATATAAAGACCTTATAACTTTGGCGGTTCTCCCACAAAACTGTAAACTCAAAACTTCGGCGAAATTCTATAAACATCTGCTCCGATAGTAACCTCAACCATCTTGGAACTAACAAAGCTTATGATAACGGAGTGAGGATCCATCCCTTTTGAATCTATGTATTTTTTAAAGTAAACAGCGTAATTTATATTTTTATCATTATCTCGAACAGATTTATATTTTATTATATCAGGTACTTTCATGTTTTTTATGAATTTGTGAGCATGCGAATAAGACTTACGGCTCATAACTCCTTTGGGAGTTATTTTAGAAATATCTTTAATCTTAGGTTTATTAGTCAATTTCAAATAATAGAGAGCAGCTTTCACAGGCTTGTTCCCATGAATAAATTTTTTATTATTCAGTAAATGAAAACAGTATTCATAAAAAGTCGTCTTGTCATTTTCTGAAACGTAAATAGGAATAGGCGAAAAATATGGCGGGCAAAAACGGGATTCATTAGCATTTGCCTTTCGCGAGAAAACCTCTTCCAACATATCGGATGCAGAGAGAAGGCTTTGCATAGCCTGAATCTCCTCAATAGAATCTAAAAAATGCTCAATATCTGCCGTCTTTGGCGCGCATGTTCTAAATATGTTCATGGGTTAGATAGATGACTAATTATGTCTCGGGTATAACTTAGGTTTTTTGGATTTTCTCTTATCAACTCAAGCGGAGATCTATCGCCCATCCCCTCATTGGCCTCTCGTAGCCAGTCAACTCTATCTTTTACAGATACAAATAGGTTTGTCAGTGCTTTATAAAGCTCTATGAACTCAAATAATTGATAATCATTCATGTCGGGTGTTTTTGAAATTGGAATAGTTCCTTTTTTTTTCCATTCCGAAATAGTGGTAGGCTGACGACCAACCAACACAGCCAACTCGGCTTGATTCAAGCCCCACTCTCGCATAATTCCAAATATAACTTTGAACAAAGCCTGTCCTTTTACAGCATTATCATCATTATCTTTTTCGATCTTTTTTGCATTAGTAAAGTTTAAAACTGTTTCCATAGAAGTACCTCTCACCTATATAATATCGGAAGCTTTCACAATTTTCAATACAAAATTGGATATATATATATATATTTAACTACAATATATATATCTTATTGTTTTTACTTTATTTTTATAAATATCCAAAATTTGATATTTATAAATTTATTATCAATATCAACTTATTTTGAGACGATCTGGTGCAACTATTTCATCCTAAAAAAGGTAACTTTTGGTAACCAGTCCTTAGAAAAGTTCTGAAATATCAAGAAACTACAAAAAACGCGTCACCCCATCCAATTTTCCTATTTAAAAAATTAAAAGAGGTCAGGCGCGTGGTATTCTGTGTGCTAATATTTAATGTTCACTATGAAACGAGAAGATCCAGAGTTTTTTCACCCTTTGAAGTACCTATAATACTTTACTCATCTATTCAAACTCTCTAAACTCCTTAGAAACATATCTTCTATATGCAGCCAATTGCCTTTTCAACTCATCTTTTAATTCATTGTCTAACCGACGAGTTAGCTCACCAAAATGCGCTTCATAGGTTGAAAGTGTATAAAAAAAGTTATTTAAATTTTGTCTGACTTTATCTTCATCATCTTCATAAAAAAGAGCAGAATAACCAGGATGATTTTCGTTAAAAAGAACCGTAACTTCACCCTCTTTATTGACCATTGGAGCCCATAGGCAATCATAAGGCAAATGATCGACTATCATCCACCATTCATCTTCCAAGTCTTCCTTTAAGTCATCTTCTATTCCTTTTTGCTTATCATCATAACCTGGAATTGCATTAGAAATTTTGTTGTCTCTATCCATTCTTAAATCAGCTGGAGAAGGCTTTCCCTTTCCAGATTTTTTTAGTTCTTCATCGGCCTTTTTCTTTTGCCATTGTCGCTTAAACTCCGTGCCCTCATCCCTATACCTGTCTTCGCTATCCGAAAAAATTTGATTTATATACTGCTGGTTGAGCTTGGCAGTGACGTGGTCTTGTATTTCTGGCTTAGTCTTGGTGTGGTCCACACCCATTAAATTGTCTCCATCATCAGAAAACTCTATCAAAATTCTACATGGGCTATGATGATGCGAAAATGCTCTTGTCCCATACCACCCTCCTTGAGTAATCAAACGTCCATTTCGGGAAATATATAAACCCTGCTCTTGAATTTTTAATTGAGCTCCACCAAATTGGGGAGAAGCACTTTTTAGAAACATTCTTAGATTTTTTCTTTCTTTCTCAGACCAATGGCCACCACGACCTAAATGTGCTGCAGATACTTTAAAAATTACTTTTGATCCATCATCATCTTCAATTTCAATCTCTTTCAATGAATATGAATGATAATAATTTAATCGAGAGTTCTTCTGTAGCTCAGGAAGGAGAGGGTTTATTGGGTCAACTGGTGCCCTATCTATCATGATCACCAATTCATCTCGTTCCAACATACCATAAAAGGATAACCCTAAACGATTTCTTAAACTATCAATTAAATCTGCTCTTACTTTACGTTTGTTAACTTGTCTAATTTCAATGATTGTCCCGTTTGTAAGGCCCGTCTGATTCCAAAGTTCCGTTGGCTCGATAGATACTTTTATTAGATTATCTTTGCTCTTCTTTCGCAAACTTTCTAAGGGCATCTCCACATAATAAAATGTCCCTCCTCTTCTTCTTGTATGAATGCATATTATATCACCCAAACTAAACCCTGCCGATTTCAATCCAACTCCATACTTTCCCTTTTGACCTTTTTTTGCAGATTTGTGACCAGCATTTCTCCATGGAGTAATTGCTCCCTTAAGATCGTCTTCATTCATTCCTTCGCCATCATCTACAATTTGGATTCCTTCATCTTTATCTATGTATATGTGAATCACTGTAGCTTTCGCATCCACACTATTGTCAACTATATCGGCAATAGCTTCGTGAAATGAGTATTTGAATCCACGAATGGACTCAAATAGCCCTGAAATTGGAACCTCTAAAGGTAAGTCGAACTGAGTTTTCATTTTGATCTCCCTATCTAAACTCGATGGCATTATACATTTTAATATACTATCTTTAATTTACAGACTTCTGCATTTTTAAAAACTCCTTTCGCCACAGGGTTTCTTATTTCATGAACAACTTGACCCAAATTCACATCTACCAAATACAAAAATGCCAACTCCCCCAAAGCCCCAAGACGTTCCATCTCATTTTTTGAAATAAAAAATGTGTTTGATGAACCGAACGCCTTTACTTCAATAAATCTTGGAGTCACTGGATGACCTACAGAATCTATAGATTCTATATCATACCCCAAAGAAGTATTGTCAGAGACAAGAGTAACAAATTTCGAAGCACCACAAATTTTTAACCGTGAAAACTCATAATCCAATGCTATTTCCTCAGCCCTATCTCCAATTTCTAATCTATTCATGGCGCTTTCCGTGTATTCAATTTAAGTTCGTCAAGCAAAGCCTGCTGGCTATCCAACTTTGCAAATTGTCGTGTAGCCTGCCTTCTTAACCTCAATTCAGATGGAATAGCATATATATATCGAAAACCACCCTCAGGAAAAATATACGGTCTCCTAATCCGAAACTTACTTTGGTAGAAGTCAGCCCCGTTTGTTGTGATTTCATAGAAAAATGCTATCCTTGCTCCCGATTCCTGAAGATTTAATCCAGTGGAACCCACTCTGTAATTCGCTATCAATAGTTTGCACTCAGGATTTCGATTGAATTGATCAATGGCCTTTTGTTGACACTCTGGTTTCCTACCAAGAAGGAGAACAGAAGAATTCGGGTCATCAGTATGGTAGGTGCCACTTAAGACTGCCTTTCCGATTTCTGGAAATTTGTTGTAGACATGGGAAATAGCGGCGTTTGTGGTACAAAAAATAATTGCCTTTCTCCCAGCCTCAATCTCTCTAGATATTTCAGCTACAAGATGAGAGTCCAATTCACCTTGATTTCTATAGGTAAATTTCACCTTATCTACAGGCGCATATGATAGATCTTCTTCTCCCGATACGAAGGCCATACCTTCTAATATTTGATAGTCTTCAGGAGGAATTTCATTCCGATAATGCTGCTCTGGCAAAGGATCACTAACTAGAGAAAGATATCCTCTCACGTCTTTAGGCCCTTTGGGCATCGGTGTGGCAGTACTCAAAATAACTCTTCCAAAGAATGGAGCCACACGTCGAACCGATTTGCTAACTCTACTTTTTACATTTTTTAAGGCATGAGCCTCGTCTGGCAATAAAACTGTCTCCCTACCATGAAACCTATTCGTAAATGCCCTCAACTCGTTTGTAAAACTGTGAACTTTTGAATAAGGCAAAACAACAATGTCACAGTTTGTTGTTTCAAATCGACATTGAATTTCATGGTTCGAGGCACAGGAGAGATCTTCAATGGTTAAATCAAAATATTTAGCAAACTTTCTTACTTCTCTCGAATACACCCCAGTGGCAGTGTTTGGAGACAGTATTAGTGCTCTAACCCCACCTCTATCCTTAAGAAATTGTAAAACAGTTAGCATTATTATGGTTTTTCCAGACCCACAAATAGCCGAAAGCAAAGTGATATGGTTTCTTAACGAAAGCAAAATCCCCTGCTCTTGAATTGCTCTAAAATCAACACCTAGAGATTCCAAATAACTCAAAATTTCCAAATCAGTATATTCATTGCAACCATATCTCAACTTATCAGCCCATTCGGCCTTCTTTTGCCTATATTCTACATCCTCTTCTGGAACCCGAATACCAAACCCACGCCCTCTTAAAAAATCTCTAAGAGGGCCAACCATGCTACTTTCAATTTTCGCGAGTCTAAGAGTAAAATCTTCTAATGGTGGGTTAACTGCAAATTTAATTGCAGAATCAGCCGCGGGTGGCCATCGTAAGAAACTTGCGCCTTCAATTTCATCATATCGTATTTCAACTGTATTCATAACAATCACCTACACCAATGTTTTTTCTAAACTTCTAAACTTTTGTATTTGTGTTTCGAGCAAAGAAACAATGTCTGAGGCAACTGTTTTGTCTTGAAGTTCAAATGTCCTATTCCACTCCCTATCTAGAGCCTTTCTCACCTCTTTTACCGGACTTTCTGATCGAATCATTGCTAATCGAACATTTGCAGTAAGTTCTCGCAAAGAATCAATGCTATTTAAATCAACCTCTCCATCGTAAACCGATACCAAAATGGGATCTGACGGAACTGAGTGGGAAAGATAATTAATTGTTGTTTTAACATCATCATGCGCCACCTGGTGCTTGATATATGCATGCATCAAGTTATCCAAATGTTGCAGTCTCACAAACTCACCTTTATGCCTTAACTCTTGAAATTCATTCTCGTTCAATTGGTCACAAGTCGCGAAAGTCTTAAACTGATTCTTTCTCTCCTCAGGGCTAACGCCGATACGCTCACAGACTTGATCCATGAAGATTGAACGCCTCTCTGCCGTTAAGACTTGATTACGCTTTAAACCAGTTCTCTGCATGATTTCACCAATTTTTGCTTCTCTTTTTGACTTGTCTTCAACGCCTCTCAATTCGTTATACACAACTCTAGCTCGTGCATAATTTGTGTGAAGCACCTTTGATGGATTGGCCTCCGGATGATCTCTCAAAAATTTTTTTGTACTTTCATCGATGTTCATCGCAATCAGCACTCGAAGCTTTTCAATACCCGCATCCTCTGCAGCTATTCCCCTACGATGTCCATGAATTTTTTGTACCCTCTTCATGCCTGGATTCAAATAAGCAATAATTGGTTCCGAAGCTGAAGGAATAAACTGTAATGATTTAACCAAATTCTTATGCTCCTTTGGAGCTTCAATACGAATTCTTTCCTCTTGTTTTTCTTTAGAAACATTCTCTCCACCCCAACGAACATTGTATTCATCAACGTCCATTTCGACATTAGCTAAATCAGCCTCTACCCATTGGATAATCTTTCCGTCAGGGGTTATAGATTCAATTGTATTAATAATATTTTCTTCGCCAACAATGGCTTTATAATCAAAACTCATTTCAAATTTCTCCTAAAATTCTTTAAATTGATAAATAAAAAGATATAATCCCATGAATGGGAGTTAGAATAATAAAATTTTTTTAGGAGATTAATTAGGTAATAAGAAAATGTAGCATTACTGCCTCCTTTTTTACCTTCGCTAAAAAGCAAAGAGCCAAAGTAAGTATTGTTTACTGGAGTATTTGAAAATGTTCCCTTCCAAAGAAAGCGATCACTTTTAAAGTACACTCACAAAGCATTATATCAAATTCGAATTCTAAAGTCAAATTTATTGGCATTCCAACGTAAGTAGTTGAAATAATAATCAAAACCTCTTTGTTGAATTGAATGTTGTTCTAGGGTTTAACTAAATTAGTTTAAAACCAATCGCTCGAAATAAAATTGAAATGTGCATTTTGCCACTCAAATAGATCGCTTCTTTCTATGAAAAAGAACAACCTCTTTGCACTTGTCAGAGGATGCAGTTCTATTAAACCATTTTCTATTTGGAACCTCTCTCCATAAGCGGCCGTCAGGACTAGACGTATCTATATTACGAATTTCCTCAAATCCTGTTTCATTCAAAGCCGAAAGGTACAACGGTAATTGGTCTTTTAAATTATTGAAGGCAAGAACCTGAACAAATACACCATTCTTTTCCATAACCTTGTTAAGGTTTTCAAATGCTAACATCATGTTTGTGATATAGATTTCCAAACTAGCAACGCCATCCCTTGATCCCATGGTATAAAATGGCTCACTTTCAATCTGATTACTATCAATTATCCAATATGGGAGTCTTGTCTCTAATCTTCCATTTACCTGCCACTTATTATAAAGAATATGTCTTTCAGGATAAGGAGGGGACGTTACAACCAGGCTAAATGGCTTTCTCGAAGTTTTCCACTCATTAGTGACATTTGGTTCAGATGCGCTTTCCAGCCGAATATGTGTAGATGGGATAAAGTCTACAGGATTTGAGTTAAATTCAAGATAAAGCTGAAAAGACATATCAATTTGAGAGCTTAATGTTTGTTTGTAAATCTCCTCTGCCTGTCTAATTGTTTTCACCAACAGCCTTTGTTCCACTTCCAGTTGCCCAAGCCTTAACAGAGCTCCCTTTGCGAAATTTCTTAGCTTGTTTGTTGGTAGTACTCTAATAGCTGAAGATATCTTTCGAGTAGAAAGCTCAATAATTTTTGGAATGTTGGTAAAATAAATCTCATCACCAGCTCTATACTCAGGCTCTTGATCATTAAGGAAAAGAGCTGAAGCCCATTCTAAAAGCTTACTCGCCTCCCCTTTTGAAATAAGAGTTGTTTTTAGTTCTGCTGAAAACACAGCTAATTCATTGATGTCAGTTCCAACAAAGTTACGTCTTGCGACCATGGCCTCTACCGCGCAAGTCCCCCCACCGACAAAGGGATCAAGTATCCAATCATCTATTTTTGAAAAACTATTTATAACTGCTTTCGGAAAGCTTGGAGGGAAGCAAGCAGGATATTTATATAAATTATGAGTCCAGTTATTAATTTTTTGTTTATGAGTAACACTATCTCTCACTTCAGATAGTGCCAACCTAGTACTACGATGTGATTCTTTATTAAGTAATCTTTCTAGCATGATGCTCCCATAATAAATTACACAATATCCTTTTGTCTAGGCCAAATAGTTATTCCTGGTCAGAAGTCCGTACAACCGCTCATCTTTCTAATAAATTCTAAATATTATATAATATTTAAATTATATTTTTAAAATTATAACTTTTATATTATACTTACATAAAACAAATGCAAGGTATAAAGCAGTGAAAAAAAAGAAAGCTATTATCCCAAAAACTAAATTTAGATTTTCGGAGTTACTTGGAGACACTTCTATTCTTGAGTTAGCAGACGAAATGGGCGTAACTTACACTCAGCTTTATCCTTACAAAAAACCTGGCGTAAACCCTACCCTACTTGCAATGGAACAAATTGCAGAAGCTCTTTCTCGGATTAGGCACGAAAAAATAACCGTAATCGATTTGATTGATCCCAAAGGAAAGAAAAAAAAGAAGAAGTCTAAATAAAAAGCGACAACACATTAAATGTTGCCGCTTCCATAGAGTGAATGGCGAAAGTCAGTTACTACTCATAGTCAGGAGTTTGCGAAAGAACTTCCACAAGCTCATCTTCAATGACACCACGTCATTTTCCGTCGCTATTTTCACAAGCCACCATTTCCTTCGAAAGACCTTGTGCTGCACAAAGTGGTCTAAAGGCTATGGGTGCTTGAAGTCCATTTGCCATCACCACAACTCCACATTGTAGAAGGTCTTTAGGTGGGTTGTAGCCTTTGCAAGGGTCAAAACCACCACCGCCAAATAGACGCAGACCTGCCTGAAGAATTGAAAAAAGCTATTCGTGCCCGCTACGGCATTGCTGGTAAAAAAGAGAAAAACGCCCCTCGAAATAGTGTTAAAGCTCCTAAACAAGAGGGAGGAACTGTTTTCAGTTCTCCCCTCTTAATTAACAGCTTTTTATTCTTATTTTTTACCCCACTTTTTATATTGGGGTAAAATAATAGAATATCGAAGCCTTAAAGATATAGCCTGCATAGTAATAAAAAGGCCCTCATGTTTTAAAATGACACACTATCCATATAACTTCTAAGTACCTGAAAATACTTGTGTGATATTGACAAAATGCTAGAATATTCCCCAATATAGGGATATTTATAGCATTACAACATTTGACTTTCATCCCTTTAACAGGGAAAATATGAGCATGAAAACAACGGGAAATAAACCCATCTATTTGATCGACTATGCTGAGTCCCTACAAAGGAAAGGTCGCTACTTCTTTTCCAAACAAGAAGCTATGGATGCTCTTGGCATTTCCTCTTCAGCGTTTGGTAAGGCTGCAAATCGTCTGAGCCAAAGCACTAAGATCATGCGCGTGAAGAATAACTTTTATGCCGTCGTACCTCCTGAATATCGAGACTCTAAGGGACTACCACCTACCTTCTTCATAGACCATCTGATGAAATTTATTGGGCAACCTTACTATGTCGGAGTGCTGTCAGCCGCAGCCCTACACGGAGCCGCACATCAGTCTCCACAAGAACTTCAAGTTGTTACAACAAAGCGACTTTTAAACCTAGAACATCAAAATTCGCGTGTACGTTTCTTAAATAAGAAACGTATGGAAAACACTTTTGTAGAAACTAAAAAAACTCCTATGGGAAGTTTACGAGTTTCCACACCAGAAGCTACAGCCCTTGATTTACTTCGCTATGTTCGCTTTGCAGGTCATCTTGATAATGTAGCTACTGTGTTGATTGAGCTATCCGAAGTTATGCAAGCTAGAAAGCTAATGGAAGCCGCTAAAGCTGATAATGAGCTTTCCTATGCTCAACGCCTCGGCTACCTATTAGATCGTTTTGTTTCTACAAAACTTACTGAGCCATTACATACATGGCTTTCTAAACAGAATCCAAGCCCTGTTTTTCTTCGTGCCGATCAACGTAAAGGTGTTACTGAGCGCGACAACAAATGGCAGGTCATGGTTAATACGGAGGTTGATCCAGATTTATGATTGAACAACAATTTATCGCTGGATGGCGATCTCAAGCTCCATGGCCCGAATCTCATCAAGTTGAGCAAGACCTTGTTTTAAGTAAAGCTATTGTGCAGATTTTTTCTGATCCACTTCTAAAAACCACTTTTGCATTTCGTGGAGGAACGGCTTTACAAAAACTTGTCTTCGATAAACCCAATAGATACTCAGAAGATATTGATCTTGTACAAGTAGAAAGTGGCCCTGTTGGAAAGGCTCTTGATGCCCTTAGAAGTTTACTTGACCCTTGGCTTGGAAAGCCCCGCATTGACCGCAAAGAAGCACGCGTGACTTTAAGCTACAAGTTTAAGTCCGAAGTTGAACCTGTATTACCAATGCGTCTTAAAGTTGAAATCAACACAGATGAAAACTTCATGCTACTACCCTCAAAAAGAAAAACCTTCCAAATGCAAAGCGCATGGTTTCAAGGGCAAGCCGATGTATTGATTTACGAAACCGAAGAGCTTTTAGGAACAAAACTACGCGCACTCTATCAAAGAAAAAAGGGACGCGATCTTTACGATATGTGTATGGCTTTGCAGCATATTGAGGGAATTGATTGTACAAAAATTGTTGAGTGCTTTCATGGTTACATGAAACATCAAAACTTGAGTGTGTCTCGCGCTCAGTTTGAGTCTAACTTGCATGGTAAATTGAATGATTTAACTTTTACGGAAGACATATTACCTCTTCTCTCTAAAAGTGCACCAAAGTTTGATCCTGTAGCTGAGGCTGAAATTATAAAATCAAAGCTTATTACACTCCTTCCTGGCGAGCCATGGAAAGGACAAAAAAGTTGAGTAAAAACATGAAGACAAATCTTTATATTTTAGTTTTCTTATTCTTATCGGGCTGTGCATCTTTACCTCAGACAAAGCTTGATTCAACATCAAGCCAAGAGTGTCTTCATTCTGAAACATCTTTTAATTGCGTGAAGGTTGTTGAAGTTTACGATGGAGACAGCATCTTTATTGACCTACCTGACCAACATCCTCTTTTTGGAAAAAGAATGGGTGTGCGTATTCTGGGAATTGATACGCCTGAATTAAGAACGAAAGACTCTTGTGAAAAGAAAAAAGGAATCGAAGCAAAAGATTTTTTAACCAAAATTCTTGCTTCAGCTAAACGCATCGACATTGTTGATGTTCAAAAAGATAAATTTTTTAGAATCCTTGGTACGGTAAAGGCTGATGGCCTGTCAGTTGCTGATGAGTTAATAAAACAAAGATTTGCCTACCCCTACTTTGGAGAAAAGAAAGTTAAGAGAAATTGGTGTAAGTAATAATTTATGATTTTTTAGACCTGAGACATATCATTTCCTTTTTTAGCCGATTGAAAGGCTAACAAATAAGGAGTAATGTGGACTCCAGAAAATCAGAGCCGAAAAGCTCACAGTTCTTTGAAAACAGAATAGCAGCCGAATGGGTTTGTACTAAGACCGCCGCAGCGATACTAGGCATTTCACCAAACGCTTTACGGATTCGTAAATGCAGAGGTGAGATCGAGTGTCGCTATTTCGGAAACCAACTTAGATTCAACGTGAGCTACCTACATACGCTTTTTCGTGAACAACGAAAAACGTGAAAGGAATAGTTTATGGGAATTAAGAAAGTTTTTGAAAACGGTAAGGCAAAGTACGAAGTCATAGTAAAAATTAGAGACAAGTCTGGCAAGCAAGTAACGCGAAAGAAAAAATGGTTCTTTAGCGAAGCTGCGGCCAAAAAAGCAGAGCTTGAGTTTCGTATGGAACTTGAAGGCTACAGAACCAAAGTGACATGGGAAAAGTGGATCGAGAGAGTTCTTGAAAAGTACAGAATCGAGTACAGAGCTTCAACTTACTGGAACTACAAGCACTGCCTTAACAAGTGGTTTAACCCTTTGTGGAACAAAAAGTTTGTGGATGAAATAAAACCAAGCGATGTTCACAGTGCGGTTTTTGAGGGAGCAGCAAGTTGCTCTAGCTACACTCAAAGGGGTCTTTTAAAAATCGTAAAACGAGTTTTTAACCTCGCCATTGAAGAAGGCATCATTGTTCGCAATCCTGCTGTAGGAATTAGAGTCAGGTGTGCTGAGGCCAATCAAGCAGTTCTTAATAAAAATGAAATTGAGATTCTGCTAAAAGAAGCCAAACGCACAGAGCATAGATTCTTCCCCCACTGGACGCTTGCAATCCTTACGGGAATGCGCTCAGGTGAACTTTTTAGCTTACGCTGGACAGACGTTGATTTTGTCACTGGGAAGATTTCTATAAGTAAGGCTTGGACCCGCTACAACGGGGAAGGTCCGACAAAGACCGCGAAAGCCAGGATTTGTCCAATTTCAAATGAGTGCCGTAGATTCCTTGAGGAGTTAAAACTTAAAACGGCCAGAGATTCTGAGTTTGTACTTCCCCGTTTGTGGGAATGGCAACAGGGAGATCAGGCTAAGATTTTAAAAAACTTCTGTGAGGAGATCGGCATAACACCCATCAAGTTTCACGACTTAAGGGCTACGTTTATTACGCAAATGCTAAATAACGGAGTTCCCCTTTCTAAAGTCATGGCGATTGTGGGCCACTCTTCTTTAAAGACCACTCAAGGATACTTACGCCTATCGGGTAAGGATGTCGAGGGGGCAACGGAAGGATTGAACATTTCAATTCCGAGCAAAGAAGAAAGGCTTGGAAACGTCCTAGAACTCAGGAGAGGATAAAAAAAGAAGTGGTGACTTGTGGTAACCCTCGGTGCTAATCTTTAAGGAAATCGGCAACTTGGGTCGCCGCAGAGTCACCCATCCAATTTTCCTTCCAAAAAAATTAGCACCTGAATTAAAAACACAAGAAGCTGCTGCGGTCGAAAGTGCTGCAACAAATAGCGGTTCTTAATTAAATTTTTTTATATAATGACAACGCCTTATCTTTTTGTGATTTGTGATCAACAATAGGTTTAGGATAAGTCTCATGATCTACCGGCTCATGTAATTGTGAAGCCGGTATTTTTTTAAGCTCAGGCACAAATTGCTTAATATAAATGCCTTCAGGATCAAATTTCTTGCTTTGTAACCATGGATTAAAAATTCTAAAATAAGGTTGCGGATCACACCCCGTGGAGGCGGCCCACTGCCACCCTCCGTTATTAGCCGAAAGATCTCCATCTAATAGCTGCTGCATAAAGTATTTCTCACCCCAGCGCCAATCAATCAGTAAATCTTTAACCAAAAACGAAGCCACAATCATTCGTACACGATTGTGCATAAATCCAGTGGTATTTAGCTCTCTCATACCCGCATCCACAATTGGAAACCCCGTCAGCCCAGATTTCCATGCTTCAAAAAGCTTTTTGTCATTACCCCAAACAATATTCTGATATTTTGGTATAAAGGCTTTGGTTTCAACGTAAGGGTTTCTATACAAAATATGATAGTAAAATTCACGCCATATTAATTCACTTAGGTAAACATCCGACCCTTTTTCTTTTTTAATATAGCCTTTTTGTAACCCAAAAATATAAATCAACTGAGGAACAGTGATGGACCCATTTTTCAAATAAATAGACAGCCTAGATGTAGCACTCAAATTAGGGAAATCCCTATTTTTATTATAATCATTTATTTTGCTGACAAAAGCTTTGGCCGCCTTATATGCAACCAAAGAACCTGCTTCAGGAATTTCAATTGTCACATTATTGGCGTTACTTAGTATATACTCAGCTAAAATATCTTGATGAACCCACTCAATATTCAATACATCTTGCCACATAAAACTAAAAACTGCTTTTTTATGACCTTTAATACGTTTTTCTAAATAACGTATTCCCGCTTCTTGCTCTGAAATTCTTTTTTGTATTTCGTCTGTGTTTAATATACTTAACCATTTTTTTGAAAACGGGGTAAAGACTTGATAACCTTGCCCTTGATCTTTTTCCAACTCAAATGGTTCAATCAGCAAATGATCTCTATAAGTATGAACCTCGACCTCATATGAAGATATCAGATCCTTAATACGCAAATCTCTTTGTATGGCAAAGGGCTCATAGTCCCTATTCCATGAGATGTTCTGCGGCAATCCCCATGCACTTTCTTTTAAAGCATTCATGATTTTAACAAAAGCTCCATCCGGACCCTCATCCAAGACCAGCAAGTCCCCACCCAAATCATTAAGTTCTTTTTTTAACTCTTGAAGAGTGTGTAAGAAAAACTGAAATCGCGAAAAAGAAAAGTCTTTTCTAGAAAGAAACTTTTTATCAAAACAAAAAACACCAAGCACTTTTCCTTGGTGTTTTTTTATTTGTGCTCGCAAGCTTAAATTACCTGCAACACGTAAGTCTCTTCTAAACCAATGCAAACCATATTTTTGCGACATTTAACTTCCAATTCCAATATTTTATAATTTTTTGTAATAAAGATTATAGCTCTTTAAACTCTGGCTCTATGCTTCCCATAGATTGATTTTGAACCACTGGCTTTCCTTCTTTCCAAACCTCATAAATAAAACGAGAACTCTTAATGTTTTCTAAAGGGTTACCATTAAACACGATAAAGTCTGCACGTATTATTTAAAAGTATCTTTATTTTTCCAAATTGAGCTTTTTCTAAAAGCTTAAAGATCATCTTAGTTTTTAAACTTGTTTTGTGACTCATGAGTAACATCCTTGGCAGGGGGTTCAGGTTTTTTTATAAAAGGTATCTTTTTTATCCATAACTTTATAGCAAGGTAGTGGATTCTAGCGACTACCATAAAGGTCATCCACTTATATTTGTATATAAGCTTAAGAGCCGAAGTGTTTTTTAATTTCTTTTTTTCAAGATGTATTTTTGTAGACAATAGTAATGATTTTTCTTCTTTAAAGTAGTTAATTGTAACTACATTCTTTTTCTCACTAATATCGAACTTGAAGTCATAATACCCTTCTACCTTAAAAAAAGGCGAAACATGAAATGACTTTTTTAAAGTATGGAAATCATCTTTTTTTTCAAGCAATACAAAATAGAAATGTCTTTCACCAAAAGTATTATTAACTTCAGATAAAACGGCATCAAGCTCATTGTTTTTGTAACAGTACCAAAAACTAATGGGGTTAAAACCATAGCCAAACATTCTAGGCATTGTTTGTAGCAAAACTTTTTCGCAAGTGTAATTTAGTTTATCGTTTAAAAAATCATGTATAGCATTTTTAAAAGGAATAGATTGCCCATCTAAATAGTCTTTGGATTTAATTTTCATATAAGGAATCTTATTAAACCTTAGAACATCTTTGTTTATATCATCCACAGGAATGATTAAGTTAAAAATATTATACTTAAAGTTTAAATCGTTTTTATTTTTTCGAGCATGGGAAACCCACCCCTCTGCAATTTCTATCTCAAAGCTTAGACTTTCCATGGAGGCTCCACACCTAACATTTTTGCAACATTGACCGCGCTTAGTATTCCATCTTCATGGAAACCATATCGCGTCCAAGCACCAGTAAGATAAATACCATCCTCACCTTGAAAATTATGAAGTTTTTTTTGAATGGTATAAAGCTCACCATCAAACACAGGGTGATTGTACATGAACTCTCTTTCAATTTTGTTAAGACTTCGTTCAGAGTTTAATGTAATAAAATAATCTTCTTTAGTATTTATAGGTTGAAGTTTATTAGAGTAATAACTTAACTCAACTGAAGACTTGTCTTCTGCTGAGCCTTTTGCCATAACATTCCAGGAAGTCCAACATTTCTTTATTTTAGGCATCACACCTTCATCCTTATGCAAAACCACTCGATTTTTTGAGATCTTTGATTCCCTAAGAAGATTCTCCCAATTTGAAAAATTAGCGGCCAAAAGCCCATAACTGATGGGTGCTGATGTAGCGAGTATCACTTTATCAAAGTCATAATCTTTAGATTGGCTTGAAATACGGATCTTATTCCCAACAGGTGTTATTTTATCAATATGACAATCTGTGTGAATTACAGGCAACTGCTCTTTTATTTTATTAACATATGTAATCGAACCATTTTTGATGGTTTTCCAAACAGGTCGACCTTCAACCTGCAGCAAATTATGATTTATACAAAACTGCAAAAAAGTCTCAGCTGGAAAATCCAAACAGTCTCGATTGGACATGGACCAAATAGCACCTGTCATTGGCAAAAGATACCAGTTAACAAAGCTTTCAGAGTTTTTACGAAATGCAATCAGGTCGCGCAAACTCCAATTGTTTTCTTTTGCAAGTTTTAAATTTTCATGCGCTTGTTTATTGAATTTAACAATCTCAAATAACATCTTAACAAATTTTGGGTTAAACAGGTTTCTTTTTTGAGCGAAAACAGTGAATAAATTTGTTCCCGCCCACTGCAAGCCCTTGTGAGTTTGAATTGATAAGCTCATATCTGAATCTACAACTTCAACATTTAAATACTTTAGAAGACCCACAAAGTGAGGATAAGTAGGTTCGTTAAAAACTAAAAACCCCGTATCAATAGGGACACTTTGCTGCGTAGAATTCGAAACATCCACGGTGTGCGCGTGTCCACCCAACCTTTTCTCTGATTCAAATAGTTCAACATTAAACTGTTGCTTTAGTATTAAAGCTGCACTCAACCCGCTTATACCAGAACCTATCACTGCGATCTTCATTTGTTAAACCAACCTATTTTCTGCAATTAAAAAATTATCTAAATCCATCAGTGAGGAAAAATTAATGACCTGTCGTTTTTTATTTTTAATAACAAAATTAGAACTTAAACCTCCACCAGTTAAAATCTTAACTTTTGAGCTTAACTTTTCATCTAAAGTTTGCAGATATTTTTCTGGACTAATAAATTCTTTAGAAGGGGGTAACTTAGCAAAAGATAAAACAATAGTATCAATCTTGAAATTACGGCAGGCCTCGACCAAGTCGTTCGCAGGCATATTAGGGCCAAAATAAAAAGTTTCAATATTATTAATACGACATAAAATAGCCGCAAGCAGTATTCCAAACTCATGAAGATCACCTTCTCGAGTTGTTAAAGCCACTCTTTGTGTTTTGTTTTTTGTTTTATAATCATATGGCGATAAAGATTGATATATTTGACCTAAATAGTCTCTTAACAAGCTTGAAAGCAAATGTTCTTGAGAGATTGAAAGTTTAGATTCAGCAACAAGCTCCCCGACTTGAGTCAGTAAAGGGAGTATTAGATCTGTCACTATTAACCTAGGGCTTAAATCAAACCTAGTATGCTGCAAAACAGTCTGCACTTGAATCAAATCAAAACTTTTTAAAGCCAATATAATTTGATTTAAATGTTCGTATTGCTTAGGTTTAACTTCTTTACTTATATGCAGACCTTTAGATTTATGTTGATGGTTAAGCTCTTTTAGCTTCACATGACTTAAACCAGCTAGTGTTCCTATAAGATGCCCCTCTTGAACTAGGGACCACAAAAGGCTAATCTTTTCTACATCTTTACCACTATAAATTCTTCGCCCATCTTTATCGCGGTCTGGGGTCAGAATTTCATATCGTCTCTCCCATGCTCTGAGTGTATTAGCATTAATGCCTGTTAATTGAGCCACAGCCTTAATATTAATATGTTTCATAAAAACTTAATCCTTGTAGAAAACTAAACAATCAATTTGATGCACAATCAATGCACAGCATTTACATTATACATATATTGTGCAATAATAAAAGTCTAATATGAACAAGTGAGCAAAAATGAAGCATTTTCTAAAAACAATTTTAACACTAAAAGTTTTAGCAGCTTTACTTATAAACCTACCTAGTTTTGCACTGGCCAACGAAGATTTAACTTCAGTGAGTGATATTGATTTAAATAGATACATGGGCAGATGGTTTGAAATTGCACGCTATCCTCACCGTTATCAAAAAGATTGTGACTACTCTGAAGCTCATTACAAGTTAAGAAAAGACGAAAGAATAGATGTTTTAAATATCTGCTTTAAAAACGAAAGAATTCACTCTTCTATTCGTGGAGTTGCTAAACCCTCCAATTCAAAATCAAATACAAAACTGAATATTGATTTCGGTTTTTTTAGAAAAGGTAAGTATTGGATAATAAATATAGACAAAGATTACAATTGGGTCGTAGTCAGCGAACCCAAAAGAAAGTCTTTATTTATCATGTCGCGAACAAAACACTTAGATCAACAGACTCTGGATTCAATTCTAATTGATTTAGAAGACAAGGGTTTTGATATCAATAAACTTGTTTATGACAAATACGAACATCAAAAAAGCGAGGACAAAGTGAAAAGCGCAATGAGCAAGAAAATTGAAGAAATGTACAATCGTTTTGATGGTAAAAACCTGGATATTCTAGATGGTTTTTATTCTAACGATGTTCACTTTATTGATCCAGTGGCTGATGTTCAGGGGTTGGATGAGCTTAAGGATTATTACAATAAAATGTACCAAAACGTTGAGAACATTCATTTCGAGTTTAAGAATTTCATTGAAGGAAAGGACTCGATTGCCGCGGAGTGGGTTATGACACTGACTTCAAAAAAACTGAACTCTTCTAAGCCTTTTGATGTCGTTGGAAGCTCTATTTTTATTTTAAATGAAAAGGGTGAAATTAAATACCATCGCGACTATCTGGATTTAGGTGAAATGATTTATGAAAAAATACCAGTTGTAGGTTTTGTCATCAGAAGCGTTAAGAAAAATCTTGAATAATAAAAATCTTTTTTGGAGCAAGAATGAAAATTTTATTGTCATTTCTTTTATCTTTAATACCCATCATTACTTATGGCCTTGAGCTTAAAGGAACCGCCAAGTCCTTAGATACAGACAAAGTACTTTATGTTGAGAATCATTCTATCACGTTGGATAAGGAAAGGTTCTACAAATCAATAGAATCAAACTATTACGATCTTAAAGGTGATTTGATTGCACAGATGAAGTCTGATTTTTCCGGCAACTTAATGGTTCCCAATATTCAGTTTGAAGACTTTAGGTTTAAGAAAAAAGAATCATTAAGTTTCATTAATGACAAAGAAGTACAGTTTAGTATTGAAAAAGAAGGTGAGGCCAAAAAAACAAAGACCATTAAATACTCAGAAAATATGGTTGCAGGACAGGGCTTTGATAACTTTATTAAAAAGAATTTCAATACTCTTCAGAACCAAAATGTACCATTAAACTTCGGTGTTCTTTCATCAATGAGCTTTTACCAATTCAAAGGATATTCGATTGCTAAGAAGGAAGAAAGCGATCTGGTGAAATTTGGAATTTCATTATCGAACCCTGTTTTTCGTGTTTTTGTAAAAAAACTGGTCATTGAATATGATAAAACCACCAAAGTTATTAAAAACTATAAAGGCTTATCCAACTTGTCTGACCTTAAAGGAAAAGGACAATCGGTAAATATTGAATACGAGATTATTAATGAATAGGAACTTAAAAATTTTCATAGCTTTATGGTTCTACGTGGGTTGGCTTTCGTGTGTTTATTTGCAAGTTTGGAATTGGCCTGTTTTTTCACTTATATTTCCTGTTATTGCATTAGCTACACTCAAGTTCTCAAAAGTTCTTACAAAACAACACTTGTTATACTTAATTGCCGTCTCCACAATCGGATTTGCTTTTGATCTCATTGCCTTAAAAGCAAATTTAATTTCAATTCCAAATACTCATAATAATTGGTTTTATTTGACGTGGCTTTTGTCCATTTGGATTTTATTTTCATCTGTACTTCCATTAATGGGTATCTTATTTAAATCGAGTATTTTCATAACAGTTCTTGCGGGAGCCGTAATGGGGCCACTCAGCTATTACTATGGACAGTTCTTTAATGTCCTTATGTTTAGCAGCTATGTGTCTATTATCATCTACTCTATCTTTTGGGCTATTTTCTTCCCGCTTATTTTGCATATACAAAGGACCCGTTATGAAAATTAAAGATCAAAACTTTTTTATTACAGGTGCCAATAGAGGCATTGGGCTTGCTGTTGCTGAAATGGCCGCCAAAGAAGGAGCTCATGTTCATTTAGTCATTAGGAATAACGATGAAGAACTAGTGAGCAGATTAAAAAAGCTTGGGGCCAAGTCTGTAACGACTTGGATCTCAGACCTTTCTAAGAAAGACAATGTCATCAATTTAGTCGAGAAACTTCAAAATCAAGAAGTCGATATCTTTTTTAATAATGCAGGAGTTTTAACTGGAGGACTACTAGAAGAACAGACCATCGATGAAATTTATAACTTAGTTCAAGTCAACATCAGCTCACTCATTCACTTAACACATGGTGTATTACCAGGAATGCTGAGTCGGAAAAAAGGGAAGATCATTAATAATTCAAGCGTTTCTGCTTTGATGCATTTTCCATGCGCTACAACATATGCTGCTTCTAAAGCTGCCGTTTGGGCATTTACCGAGTGTCTTCAGACTGAAATTAAGGACACTGGAGTTACATCCTTGTGTTTGATCACCCCAGGTATCAAAACAAGGATGTTTGATGAAATCGAAGTAAAGTATGGCAATAATTTTGAAGTGCCAACGGACCATATTTCTACCGAAGAATATGCTCACAGAATAAAACAAGCCATCTTTAATGATGACAACCTTCTACAACCTAAAGGCTCTACCCGCTGGGGTTTAAGAGTAGCAAAGTACTACCCTTCTCTTTTCTTTAAAGTTGTTAGTGGGAAGTTCAAAAGACAACCTTAAAAAACTGAGGACTTATGAAAATTTTAGTGACTGGCGCAACAGGATTAATTGGAAAAAAAATTGTTAGAAAGCTTCTTCTTGAAGGACATGACATATTTGCGCTAGCACAAGATCCTAAAGATGTATTTGAACTTCCTTCCAGCAATGTTTTAAAATGGTCTCACACAGACATCCCAAATCTAAACGTCTTTGGTGCTTTAGATGCAGTTATACATTTAGCCGGAGCAGGCCTGGCAGCTCAAAGATGGACTTCAAAAAGAAAAAAAATTTTAGAAGACTCTCGGTGCCTTGGAACTCAAAACCTACTTAAAGGCCTTAAACAATTACCAATTTCTGATCAGCCCAAAGTTTTAATCACTTCCACTGCAGTAGGTCTTTATGGAGATACAAAAAATCAAATCATTGATGAAAACTCACCACACGGCGATGATTTTTTAGCTCGACTTTGTTTGAAGTGGGAACAAGCCATCGATGAAGCAGCAGGTTTGAACCTGCGAGTAGTTAAAATGAGACAAGGAGTTGTACTTGATTTAGATGGTGGGTTTTTATCCCAAATGGCTCCAATTGTTTTAGGTGATGGTAAGCAATGGATCAGTTGGATTCACATGCAAGACCTTTTAAGTTTTATAACTTTGGCCTTAAAAGATGATAAAATTTCTGGGGCCTATAACTTAACAGCACCAGAGCCTATTAAGAATAAAGACTTAACAAAACTTTACGCTCGCTCACTAAATATTCCTTTCACACTTTTTGCTCCACGATTTGCAATCAAGTTAATGCTAGGTGAAATGTCGGATGTAGTATTAAACAGCCAAAAGGTGATCCCTAAACGGTTGATAGAAATTGGATTTAAGTTTTCCTTCAATTCATGCAATGAAGCGCTTAAAGACATTTACTTTAATAAAACTTGGGCTGATAATTTCTTTTCAACAAATCAATTTGTTCCCATAGAAAAAAGCGAAGTATTTCCTTTTTTCTCGAAAGCAGAAAACCTAGAGGTGCTTACACCACCATGGTTGAAATTTAAAATCATATCTAAAAGCTCTGAAGATATCTGCGAAGGCATGCTTATTGTTTATAAGTTAAAAATCCATGGAGTTCCTATTAAATGGAAAACTTTAATTACAAAATGGGTCCCAGAGCATAGCTTTGAAGATCACCAACTTAAGGGACCATATACCAAATGGCATCACCTCCACCTATTTGACTCTGTTAAAGGGGGAACCCTATTGAGAGATGAAGTGACTTACAAAATTCCGGGATGGATTGCTGGTAAATTCATTTTAAAACACTGGATACAAAAAGATATAAATATGATCTTTAAATATAGAAAATCAAAAATCAAAGAGCTGGGTCATCCACAATAAAACACCTTATTTCAGGTACACAATTTGACAGCAACTCTTCGAATTGGCCCTTAAAATGTCCCTCAACCCCCTTCCTATTTCATTTGATAGAAAATGTTTGGCCTTCAATTTGCTATATTAAGCTTGATCTTCCCCCAATAAATCGGTCCATTTCAAAATCTAGTCAATTCGTGTTGACCTATCCCCATTCTGTAAGCCAACCCAGATCTGAGATTCGAAGCGTTAACTTGCGGTCTGGTTATTCATTCTTCTGCGGGCAAATTCCCTTGGAGTCAAGTTCCCAATTGAACTATGTGGCCGCCAATAATTATACTCGTTTCGCCATGATTAAAATTGTCTAATCCAAATAAAATGCGCTTAGCTTGTGAGCGAGATACAAATCTATCTTCTTTAGAAAGACTTAAATTTACTATAAACCATTAGTCGCAATACAAAATCTATCAAAAACTCTGGATAAAAAAAAATTCCTTCGCCTGAATGATTTTTGGGGTCTGTTTTTAATTTTCCCTTTGATAATTGTAAAATGCTGGCATTTTTCTGAAGGTTTGGACAATTTTCATCTAACCCTCTATTGCAATCTCTACTTTGTGAGGAAATGCGATAACATACAAATCGTATTTACAGGATAAAATTAAAGACGAGTTCAAATAAAACTCAACGGGAAGCATCGGTGATCAAAATGAGACCGTCTGTTTTTGTGTCTTCATATTAAAATGAATTTTTAAGTTTTCTTTAATGGAATGCTTAACTAAATCTTGGCAGGGTACTTGCACTACAGTAGTTTGAATTTGTATAACCTAAGTAGGTTTAAATATATAGAGACAAAATTGGTCCAAACTAGGACAAAATAGGAGATAATATGAAAAGTTTTTATGCATTAATTTTGTTATTAAGTTTTAATGTGTCAGCTTATGCTGAATCGACTACTACGCAATTACCAGTAGTATTTATAGAGTGTTTATTAGAAATTCCAAGTAGCATTAATAAAACAGACTTGAAAGCAAATATGGATACCACTTTCTTAGAAAAAACATATTTTAATATTTTAGATTCAAATAAATATTATCCTAAGCCTATATCTTTAGCTCTTTTAAGTAGAGAAGTGGCCTCATATAATCTTGAATATAAGCTACATGAGTTTAGGACTCAGTCCAAAGTTATTGCAATCAAGTCTGGAGGCAGCTTACTCGGATGCAAAACAGAAATATATGAATAATTTGCCTCATCTTTGGTGGTGACGGCGGTTCTCCCCAAATGCAACGCACACTGAAAAAATTAGAACGATGCCTTCATGTGATCAATGATCCATCTGGCTAGTTCTTTATCTGGAGCAATCATCTCGCCCTTATATGCAAAGGTCAGTCCGTCTAACCTGTTAAGTAATCGTTTTTCAATACCACCTTTGGCAATCAGAACTGGAAGTATAAGAGGTGTCTTATTTTCTTTGATAGCTTGTTCTACAAGCCCGCGAAACTCTTTAGTGGCTTTCTGCTGGACCTCTTTGCCAGCATCGTCTCTTAAAGTCAAAACTTCCACTTTTGCAAATCGACGTCCTTGATTGGCCATAGCGTTTTGAATCTCTACAGAGTGAGCCTGTAAAGTTTTAACCCATTCCTTATTGTCGTCATCTTCTACTGGACCATGAGCAACAAGAATCAGAGTTTCTTGGGCAGGATTGCTAGACAAAGATTTAGCACGTCTGGAAAGAATATGGCTTAAGCGAGGAGAGTCATCCAATGGATTTCCGTAAACCAGATCCACACCCTCTGGAAGTTGAACTCTTTTAAGTTCTTCAAATCCTTCTGGTGGTTTTGGTGAAATGCCAAATTGATACTTTTGCGCACGAATAACAAGGCTATGACTGCTTACAAAAAGCGGAATAACATGAACGCGTTTTACTCCTTGGGCAGTTAATTTATTAACAGCCATTTGGAAAGAGTGGGCGTCCCACATTCCAAAGGCTACTTCTATGTGAGCTCCCGTTTCTTTTTTGGCATGCTTTACTGTATCAAGAACACTTTTCTCCCAAGGGCGTTTAGTGACATCTTCATGAGAGTGGTGACTATGAGAGTCACCATGGTTGTGGATGGAACCGTGAGCAATCAGCAAGTAACCAACCGAATTGTCACCTGTCGTTTTTGATGTGGTCTGACACCCTACACTCATAAAACATAAAACTGCAATTGCAAGAACTGATAAAGATCTCATACTCCCCTCCTTCAAGTATTTTATTTACAGATAGACAGTAAGATTTCCATTGGTCAATTTAAATTTATAGAATAGCAGTGAAGTGAAAGTAAGATGAAAAACCTATCCCGCTATGTCTTAGCGCATTTTGCTAATATAGATATTGTTGTATTCGCAGAGTCCTCAGGGCCACCCGTACTACTACAGACTTTAAGATTATTTTTGATAATTTACCTTATTAAATTGACAGCATTTCCAGTAAAGCTCCAAGTGCTTGGGGCATTATTACAGACAGAATCTCCAGGTGCATGTTCTACCTTTTCTGCCCTAAGCACACTGGCTGAGATCATCTGCACCAAAAAGCTAAAGGTAGATTGATTGATCGGGTTTGTAATAGGATTATAACAATAAATCAGTCCATCATTTTGAATATCTGCTGGGGCTATATTCACTCTTCCACTAGAGTTAAGCTTAAAGGCAGGTAATGTCGCAACATCCAAAGCAGCAATGCGAGTTGAGATCACAACCTCTGTGGTTCCAGCGTAAGGATTGGGGGCAAGAACAAAAAAGTTAGAGGCCGTAGGATCCTTCCCATTGGCAGGCGCGCTCTGAAGTGTCCAACGCCCTTTTGCTGTCCCTGCTTGATCTACAGCCATACTTCCGCACTCAGGGGCCTCGGTTGTAAAGGCTGAAAAATCCCCAATTAAGGGATACAATTCGGCTTTAAGTGGGGCCTCAAACCAATCCCATGGGCAAAGACTACCGCCTCCGCCTACCGCATAACGACTAGGATTTACATAGTCAGAAGTGCGTGTATCAATCATTCCCATATCTAACGCTGGCGAATGAGGGGCCACCCCTACCAAACCCAAGCTGTCCCCAGCTTTGACTTTAATTTTAACACGAGCTTTACAGCTTCTAATATGCTCATCGACTGTGTCGTACTCATCACATTTCATCCCCCCCTTGGCTTGATCTAGTATATGTGTCTCAAGCGCACTGATGTGACCAAAATGCCCACTGACTTCAGCGCAAACCGCAAAGCTGACTGAATAGTCTTTATGACCTGGTCTAGTTGGAGACGTCACGTACGTCGTTTCTCTGATCTCTGTGATAATAAAATCTCCAGGAGCAATAACAGGAACGTCCTCTTTATTTAACATATAGCCCGTATGTCTCTTAGGTAGAGGACTCCCGCCATGTGGGCTCATGGTTCCAATGGGGGCCAGAAATGCAATATCAGGAATTGGGACGGCATGATGAGCAAAAAGGTGTTCACTCGAGCATGGGTCAAGGTCGAGCCCTTTATTATTAGAACAACTGACAAAAAATACGGCTGTTAATAAAGTAAAGGCACCAACAAAAAAAAACCATTGAGTCTTTGTGAGTTCCACATCTTCCCCTTATATTTTTAAAAATATGCCATAACAAAACATACTAAATATGTTGCTTTGGTGATTATAACGCCTTCTTTATTTAAAGACCAAGATATTAAAGCATCAACAAATAGACTTTTCAAAAATTTATAGTTTAGTCCAAATTATAAATCTCCTGTAAAATGGGTTAGATCAAGCGTTTACCACACAAAAAGCATGGAGCAGTCGAGATGCCCTTATTCATGATCTACGACTAGACGAAGAAAACCATGAAACCATCAATTGGAATTTATTAGAAGAGTATAAAGAAGCGCATAACCATCCTTATCACTACTTTGAGGCTCATTGGCACCCTCGGGCAGTTAAAAACCTCTCTAAATTCAATGATTTATAAATAATAAAGTCACTACCATATTTTTTCTCAAAAAGAGACTGTCTTATTCCGATACGAATATATCTTGGTAAAATCAAAGGAGCTAAATGTGAGATTTGCAATTTTATTATTACTGACCCTAGGAATATCTATCGGAACTATGGCCAATGAACTTGGTGATAGCAGTAATATTACTGCACCCTATGAACCACCTGAGGCTCCTGCTGAAGACGAATTTAAAATACCCAGATACCTACAAGAAGAACTGCGCGCTCAGAAGTTTCTTCCAGCAGGCCGTAGTACACCTGATTTAGTTCAAAAGAACTTATGTCCTGGTAAACCTCAAGGAGCTGCTTTTTTAGTGTTTTGGGGCGATCAAGTGATTCTCAACGATTTGCCATACATACCTGATGCCTCAAAAGGAACTAGCTTTGGCTACACTTTTGATCTTGCTGATGATGTTGGCGATTCAGCCGCAAACAGAAAATCTCAAAATAACAAGACCACACAACTGAGACGTAATAAGAACCTTGACTCTATAACAAAAAGTTCATGTCAAACAACTATATCCAAAAAACAGATTAAAGTTACTGACACACTCATTAAAATAAAACTAACCCAAACGAAATCTTGCCCTGGTAAACCTACCGAAACCACCCACTCTTTGCTTGATCTTCAACAAAAAGGCGGTGGTCAAAGAACGTACTGGGTGATGCGTGCTAATGTCTACAATCCAGATTTAAAGAAACAAATCACCTGTGAGTATGCTTCCAGAACGGCACGTTAATTAGCAAAAGAACATCACCCTTAAATCATACAAAGCCCTCTCGCAAGTCGACGGTGTCTTGATCGGGAGGCTTACCTAGACCCAAATAAAGCATCACAAGCTATTGCGTAAGCGAAGGCTTACAGTTAATGCGGAAGACGATGTTACAGTACCCCAACCAAATCAGTGCGGCCATTGCTTGGTGAAATACAGCCAGCGAGATGGGAACATGAAAAAGTAACGTCGAGATACCTAAAATAATTTGAATGATCACTAAACTTACTAAATGCAAAACAGGTCGGGTAAAGGAAGGGCTTTCGTGCTTTATCAGATGATACCCTGTGAAAAATAGAAACAGTCCCACACCTACGCCCAACCAACGATGAATCCATTGTACTGTGATAGGGTTTTCAAAAAAATTATGCACAGCGGGCTCCATAAGTAGACCCTGTGGTGGAAAAAACTGCCCACCCATAAAAGGGAAAGTGCCAAAATAAAATCCCGCCTTTAAACCTGCTGTAAAACAACCGTACACAATTTGAAGACCAAGCAGAACACCTAAAGTGATCACTAAAAAATATCCTCGTCTGGACAATCGGTCCCAAAGAGGTTTTTTCATTTGTGATAAAGGGTAATACACCACCGTCATGGTGAACACCGCCAGAAAAAAGTGAACGGTCAACATGTAGTGACTCACTGAAGGCCGATGGTTAAGCCCCGTCTTCACCATCAACCATCCCATTAAACCTTGAAAAACAATAAGCATCGGAAGCAAAAGTGCATACCCGCCAGAGGCCTCTTTCTTTCTCCAGAAACTAAAGCTTAAGGCCACTGCAAAAAGAAAAATCACCCGTCCTAAAACACGATGAATGTACTCCCACCAGAAAATGCCTTTGTAATCCTGCAAATCAAAATGCGCGTTGTGGTGTTTGAACTCTGGTGAGTTTTTATATAAATCAAATTCCCTGAGCCATGCCTCTTCACTTAAAGGTGGCAAAATTCCTGTAACAGGTTTCCACTCTGTGATAGACAGACCTGACTTGGAAAGCCGAGTAATACCTCCCACAGACACCATCACAAACAATAAAGCCAGTAGACCAATCAGCCAAGCGAGCTTTTGGTATTTAGACATAACTCTCCATTTTCAATTTTGAACTTTAATGAACACAGATGAGGAAAAATTGCCACCGCAAAGAAAATCCCACCCAGTAAAGCCCCTATTCCACCAATGGCCATCACACCTATCCCCAAACTTTGTCCCCAATGCGTAAAAACCTGTTCACTTCCATAGGTCTTTCTTGGGGTTCCAAAGGCTCCAGCGATGAACATCCCACTTGCAAAAATAAACTGTCCAATTCCATAAAACCACACAGAACGCAGCATCCATCTGCTCACACTGGGAGCCAACACCATATAACTTGTAGCCATAAACGCCAAAGTCACAGCACCAATGCTGGCATGATAATGTCCTGGCACTCGCAGATCAGGTCCTCTAATCAAAGCACCAAAAGTAAAACCTGTGACGATCAATAAAGCACTTAAAGCAAAGGCCACAAACTCATAACTCTTCAGATCTGAGAGACGTAAGGACAGTCGTTTGAACGCAAAAACCAGAAAAAGAGCCACTGACGGAGCAATCCCCCACTGCATCAACAATGTAAATCCCCGTCTGTACTCTGCACTCGTGACATCAAAGTACAAAAGTAGAGGCACAAAAAATATGGGAAGCCCCATTCCTGAAAAGACCAAAAAAAGATCACGACGATCAAAGACAGAACGCTCTTGCTGACGGCATAGAAGCAAAACCCAACAGCAGACGATAAACACCGCCGAGGCATGTTGAATCAAATGGCCACCACCCCACATTCCTACTTCCACAATTCTAAATTCAGTCAGCCATTGCTCTTTAAAGAGCTGTTTGAAGGAAAACCCAAGGGCTACTACGGCAAGTAATAAAAAAACCATCCCAATAAAAAGCCCGAAGCGCACTTCATAAAGTCCATTCCATTCCTTCTTTAAACGCAGATCATTCACAAAGACTTTGGGTGATAAAATGCTGACCACAATTCCTAAAAGATACACTGCCAGTCCCAAATAATATCTTTCATGACTCAGAACAGGGATGTAATTGGCCAGTATGGGCTTTACACCTTCTTGTGGAGGAACACTAAATAATAAAACCAGACCCGCACACGCAAACACAAAACCCACCCACGATAAGGGACTTGAAAAGAAACTACGTGACCTTGTAGAAAAATGCAAAAGCCCCACAGGCAAAGCCGTAAACCAAATCAAAGTGGCAAGATTCACATGCACCACCAAGCACCACTGGATAAATTCAATATCCACAGCCTGCTTGATCCCTGGCATTTTAGCTCCTGTCACTAAAACCGAAAGTAGACCACTTATTAAAAGCGCACTTGTTCCCAGTACTACCCAAGCCGTAGTCAAAGACTTATTCACTTTGCACCTCTGTGGCGGTGGACTCTTTTATGTCCGCATTTTTTGTATCAAGAGAATAATAAAGCAAAGCCACTTGGCCTGAATTAAATTCAACCTTTCGTTCCAAGTTCAAACTCACAATGGATTCATCTTGAGAGTCTATAGGTTCCATAGAAAATTGCACATCACGAACTCCAGTGGCCACCTTGATCTCATGGTTCACATAGATAGGACGATCACGTCTTAAGCCCCCTGGATGAACCTGTTCATTTAGATGCTCTTTGCCATCAATGCTGAGTTTCAACTGATAACTAAGAGCGCGGTAGGTGCACACTTCTGTTGCTCGCATGTGTATAGGAAGTTTAGCCATCTCTTCTGCGGAAGGCTCTTGGCAACTCTTTTCATTTTGACCGACAAGGCGGATGCTTACACGCAAGAGACCCTCTTCTTCCCCTGCTCCACCTGGGATGCGAGTCAAACCTGCAATCAAAAACACTAAGCCCAGACTGACAATCAGAGCTGAAACTCGTGTTTTCCAAGAGCTAGTCTTCTGAGATTCTAAAATGCTCTCTGTATTTTCAAGAACCTCAAAAAATCTTTTTTCCTCGCCATCACCAAGAGGAAAAGCGTGCACACGCTCTCTGAGCTGAGGATTTAATATCGTAGGCTCTCTGTCCCCACTCATTCTTTCTGTGAGCAGCATATACCCGTCCTTGTTGACACAGTTTCGTGAAGGACAAGAGGCCACAACTACTCTTGAGAAACGAGCCGCAAACATACGATAAACCATACTATGCAGCGTGCCTGGGCACTCTGCGGGATAAAGATGGTATGTAGACTGAGTCTGACAGTACTGGTCGATATTTTTTAAAACTGCTGATTGATTACTACAACCCACGATCAAAGTGTGATCTAGACTTTTCTTGTCCAAATTTAAAGACTCTAAAAACTGTTTCGCCTCTTTAAGCTGATCCCCACCTTTGCGTCCTTCTGGACCAATGGTCATAGGGTCACAAGAAGCCGAACACAAACCACAACTCACACAAAGTTCAGGAGTCACCACGGCCACAGTTTTCATTTTAGCATTCACATCTTTGGTCATCATTTGAATCGCCTCGTAAGGACAATCCTGAACACACTGTGTGCACCCCTCACAGATATTAGGGTCATTAAATGATTTTCCTCTCTGACTTTTTGGCTTAAAGAACCAAGGCACTCCTGCCAAAAGAGTTCCTCCAGCCATAAAAAGTAAAAAGGTCAAAAGCGGATAAGATTCCGCCCCAGAAATCCAAAAATTAAAGAACCAATCAATGGGGTAATCTTCAGGGCTTTTCAGCAGATCCGCCTTTAACCCCAAAGGAGCAGGCCAAATCACAGACACCACAATCAGTGATGCCAGCATTCCATATATGATTTTCTTGTGAGGAAACCAATCTGCTCGTGCCATGCGAGAGGTGTGAATCCAAATTCCAAAAACCATTCCTAAAGGCAGCACCACATGTAAAAACAAGTTAAGAAAAAAGAACGAAGCAGGCGGATGCTCAATTCCATTAAAAGAACGTGCAATGGGATCAGAAAATAACCCCAAAGAGTCAAACATCTTAGCCCCTGCTGCGGCTAGAGCCTGAGCTTGCACATCCCACACCATCACATAGCCCGTCCAACCAGAAATCAAAAGCAAGAACAACAGGCCAACACCACTCACCCAGGCAAAAGTTCTTGGACCAAAATATTTTTTATGAACAATCATTCTAAAAACATGAAAGACCACAGCCACTACCATAAGGTCTGAAGCATATCTGTGAAGGGCTCTGACCCACGATCCAAACCAAAAGCTCTGATTCAAAGCCTCCACAGATTCGTAAGGCTCCCCTAGTCGATAAAAGAAACTCAGATAAGTTCCTGTGACAGCCACAATAATAAACAACCCTAGAGCAATCGAACCAGACTGGTAAAGAGGGTTATACTTTGATGAATAAAAACGGTTAAAAATTCTATCGAGATCCCGTAATCGCATGTCTTTCACTCTCAATTCGTTCAATCGCCTGACGTAGCCATCTGTTTGAAGCATTGTTAAACGCGTAGGCGATTCTTTCACCTTGTTCGATCAAATAAACCAAAGAAGGATGTATCACATCGCCTGTCTTCTCATCCCGTTGATACGCCACTTGAAACTGTTCTAAAACAGCAAGAACATCTTCCACTGACCCCGAAAGAATATGTGAGCCTTCAGTCAGCTCCCATTTTTCTGCAAGAAAAGGCAGAGACTTTGGTGTGTCTCTCCAAGGGTCTAGGGTCAGAATCACTACTCGCACACTGTCTTTAAATTCACTTCCCACATCTAAAGCCTGACGAACCAACACAGGGCACACGGTCTGACAATGAGCAAAAGCAAAAGTCAAAAGCACAGTCTTGTCGTTATAATCAGCTAAGCGAAATGGATTTCCACTTTGATCCACTAAGGTAAAATCAGGTGCCGCTTTATTCGTTCTTGGATAAAAGAGTGGCAGATCCTCTTCTGAAGAATTTGCATAGTCGAATCTTTCGTACTGCAAACCCGATTGAACTTTATTAACGACCCATCTGGCTTCCACCACTACAGCTACCATCACTAAAGTTGCAAAAAATTTTCCGTAGCGATTCCACCAGAGATCTTTTACGGCTTCTGTAAGTTCTTGTGGCCAAGCTATCATACCCACAATCACAAAAGAGATTGGTCCAAGAATAAGCACAATCCAACCTGCAAGATCAGGCAAGCCGTTTTCTGGAGCACCAAAACACACATTGCGGGCTACATTTAACCAGTCAGGGGTTTCACTTCCTGTCGGAAAAAAGGCAAGCCCCCATAAAAAGAGGCTTCCTACAATCCATACTGTAATCATCAGAAACGCAGCGGCTCGCGAACCACTCACATCTAACCCACCTTCCAAAGGAAAGATAGAATCTTCCAGTTGACGAAGTAGTAAAGCACAAAACACGCAAAGAAGATCAAAACAAGAATCATTGTTCCTGGAGCACCTTTTTTATGAACAGTTTCTACATTGTCTCCTTGGTGCATCTGTGTGGGTAATCGCAATACACCTTGAGGAATACCACTTGCCCCTTCACGTAAAGCCTGTTCTGTAAGAGGTTTCCCAAAAAACACCGTCACAACAGCAATCACCACAAATAGCAGAGCACCAGTGGCTGCTAACAAACCACCCACACCCATAGAGGCTTGAGAGATCCACACCGCAGGGTGGAACTCTACAGAAAATGGCGCATTAGAAAAAGAAGAGTCCCAATGTCTACGTGGAACACCAAAGATTCCCATGTAAATCATAGACATACACATCAAACTCATGCCTCCGCCAAAAATCCATGGCTGAAACTTTGCTAACTTCCAAAAGGCAATTCGTTTTTGAAAGATCAATGGCAACACATAATAAGTCACAGCCATAAATGCTAGTGCTGTCCCACCTGCCACTGTCGCATGGAAGTGACCAGGTAATCTCATAGTGTTGTGAACAATAATATTGATCTGTTCAGTCCCGATCACAACTCCAGTAATCCCGCCCAAAAATCCAAAGATCACCACAGACAACGCCATTCCCGAAAATCCAGGATCACTCCACGGTGCTTTTCTGAGCCATTCAAACTTTCCTGCATTGAATCCACGTAGGCGTTGTCCCATTTCAATTCCTGCAGGAACAGTGAAACCATGAACCATACTGGCCAAGACCGCCAAATACATCGCGTAACTGGTGTTCCAAATCTTCCATGCCGATCCAAATCCAGGGTCCACCAAGAGATGGTGAGCAGAAGCCATGGAAATAAAAAGAATGTATAGAACAAAGGCCGTACGACTGACCTTTTCATTAAGCACAACAGCCCCCACCGTGAGGCCTCCAAGCAGATACCAAACAGAAACCATCGCCGCCACGTTGATCTGTTGCGAGGAGTGTCCTAAGGCCCAAAATAAAAGTCTATATAACTGAGCATCGAGTTCAATCAGGTTCATCGACCACAATAAAGCAGGAATGTAAGTTGCGGCCCCATGGACTAAGGTGATCACAGCGATAATAGCAGCTGTCATCGCTCCAAAGGTCACCAGTGGCACACTGCCCTTATAGGTTTTTTCTCGTTTAGCGACCACCAGAGCGGCAAAAAATAAGGACGTTGCAATTAAAGCTCCCACTGCAAAAAGAATCACACCCAAGTAATAGAGAGGATGAGCCTGTAAGGGAGGATAAGAGGTAAACAACACATCGGCTTTACCCATCAAAACCATAGTATTTACCATGATCATCCCGATCACCATCAAGGCAAAAGCCGCCCAACCTATCTTAGGCGTGGGTTGCCGCGCATTGAGCAGCACAGGTCCCGCAAAATACAAAATCGCCATCTCAAAAAAGATGATGAAAAAGATCAACATATTCAGCCCATGCAGAGTCAAGAAACGGTAGTAGTACTCTGCCGACAAAAGATGCACACTTTGCCATCGGGTCAGCACCAGACCGAAAGCCGCTGTCACTCCAATTAAAAGACAGACAATAGCGATCACCGCATTGGCCTTAATTAAATTTTCAGAATCTTTATTTACTTTTAAACCAGTTACGGCACAGGTTCTGAACCGAGAACTTAGGTTTTGAATAACACCACTCATTTTTAGCTCCTCTACATCACTCAGTTACCAGAACCTTACCGACCATCATATGGTGTCCGATTCCACAAAATTCATTACAAATGATTCTAAAATCCCCAGCCTGATTCGGCGTGATCTTAAGACCGTAGTCATATCCAGGAATAACTTGGAAGTTGATGTTCACTGGAAACAAAGCAAAACCATGGTTAATATCAATAGAGGAAAGATGAAGCGTGTACTCCACACCCTTTTTTAATTTTAAAACGGGATACCATTGCCACATTCGTCCCACAAGATAGATATGCGAACCTGGAGGAGGCTCAACCACTGGAATTCCAGACTCTTCTCCTACCTTAAACTCTTCAACAAAGCGTTGCGTGCGTGCCATAAAGTCCATGGGGTCTACTTTGTATCGAATCCCCGACGGGTTTTGCCCACCACGAATGTGCCACACAGGCATCATGGCAAACAGGATCATGCACCATATAAAAGCCACAGTGATCCATACTTTTTCTTGGGAGGGAACATTCTTCCACCAAACCCCTTCTGGGGGAACGATTCCTGAGTGCATAGTTTCTTTTTCTGACATGTCATTTTCTCCAGTGTGTGAAAGTTCTATGGAAGAGGGGCCTTAGAAAGCATCATGATTTCTAAAATTCCCCAGCCAGTATAAAAAAGGACCATGGTGATCAACCCCAATGCCAACCATAAAAAAGGTCGATCATATAGTTTCTGAAAATACGGCACATCTTCTTCGGTGGTTTTGTTGTCTTGATCGTTTGTCATTTTACCTGCCCTATGTATTTAGTATGTCTATCTTTATTTATGGCAAAACTTTTCGTCAGCGAGCGGTCTTGTCTTTGGCGGCTGTTCAATGAACCACCGCTTGGGTCTTGATCGAACCGATAAAAACAAGACCCACTACCCCAAAAGGATTCATGATAACCCCCCAAGACGCTTTAAATTGACTTGAGTTACGGTAACATAAACAAAATGTAGTGGAGTATGATCTGCATCATGTAGGGCAGAAGCTTTCAGTAGAAAATATAAAATGTCAGCATAGGAGCAAGCTGCCAAGATACTAGATTGGCAAACAGTGAAGCCACAAAGGTTTTCTTAGCAGATATTCTAAAAATCCATGCGTGCAATAGAGTTTCTGCCCCAATAGCAAAGATTTCTGCGATAAGTATATTTTCAATATACGACAGTGATAAGCGCATGATCACAAAAAAGACTAGGGGGTGGGTTAAAAGATTTGTTAGCGTCACCATAATTGACGTCTGTTTTATATTCAAAGACGATTTAAATATAAAAACATAAAACAAAATATAAACTGGAACTTCCAGAAAATTGGACTGAAAAAAAATATAAACGTAAGACAACCCACTCATATGTGACCTTGTCTTTGGGGATTGCCAAAGTCAGACTTCCTGAACTTACAAAGAAGAAGGACAACAAGTACATCTAATGTAAAAATCAAAAAATAGAGCAACCCTTTGCTTCCAGCATCTGCAATCTGAGGAGACTGATCGTAATAGGGTGTCAGATAAGTGTCATTGAAAATGTAATTTTTAAAAATTCCACTGGGGGTCAACATCGTGGCAATATCAAAGTTCACAGGATAAGGGCTGATCAAGTTATAATGTGAAATCCATGAGATTAAAAAAACAAAACCGACAATCGCCACAGCAATTATCGGTTTGAAAGAATACTTTTTTTGAATCACATAAAACATTAAATTTTATGATCAAATCTTAATAAGGTTGTGGATAAGTCTTACGGTAATCAAGAGGTTTCATGGACCAGTTGTCGCCTTCGTCTGTCCAATTTCCTTTATATAGACTGACAGTGCACTCGGGCTGTCTAGGCGCAAACACAGCATTAGGATATCCACCAAACTCGTCATCACTATCAAAATCAAGGTTTGTCAGTTCACCCGCAGCGCAACCAAAGATCAAAGTCCAACCCTTGCTTGCTACCATCACACCACGCTCAGAATCTTGTAGCTTATCAGCAACCTGAGGGCTAACCATAGAATAAAGTACAGATGAATAGCTAGGTAAAAGGCGCATAAAATTTGCGGCGTCTTTGCCATAAAACTTAATCTCTGTTCCTTCTTTAGCATTCGTAGGAGCAATGCCTTGCACATTGATGTAAGCCATACCGCCATCGTTAGCCATCACGTTCATGGCAAAAGTTAATGTCAAAAGACCTAATAGGTATCTCATAGTATTTCCCCTTTTAATTGTGTATTTAAAAACCACCAACTTGGCTCTTGTATGCCCCAAGCTTACTGGAAGTCAAATCCTAAGTATTTTAAAGTCCACGCAATTGACCCATTCGTCCATAAAAAGCCTGTTTGGGTGGGGTACTTAGAATGATCTTCCACGGGGGTACTCTTTCTAGCCAAATCTAACTTTTCGTAGAATTGACCTTTTTCAAGATAGACATCCAGATTGGTTGCAAGCCACTTACTGGCTATTCTATTTGCATCAGACCTAAAGCCATATTGCGCCAGCCCTTGGATCGCCATGACTTGAAAAGGAGCCCAACCATGAACTCCGTCCCATTGCTTGTCACTCTCACGCAAGCTGGACGCCGCAATGCCGCCTGGTAACTCCAGAACATTAAGAAGTGTGGGACGCATTTGTCTGGCTTGCTCTGGCGTTGCTAAACCCACAAATAGAGTTGAAAACACATCTCCTGAAATCCCTGACATCAGCTTCTGCTCAGTCATGTGGTAATTTTGAAATGTTTGAAGTTCGGGGTTCCACATGTACTTTGACATTCTTTGTTGTCGTAACTGGGCCGCGTTTTCGTAATTTCTTTGAGCCACTGTGTCTTTAGCCATTTCTGCCAGCCAACTTAAATTCTTTTCATAGGCATACATAAAACTGTTTAACGACACAGTAAGTGTCTGACTGGCTTGTCCTTGAAATATGTTGGTGTGATCTAACCCTGATTCAGCTTCAGCACGAACATCTCTATAGGTGCGACCCAAGCTAGATTCCACATCATGTGAGTGTCGTTCTGGTCGAGGCTCATTATATTTATCAGAATAAAAATTAAGCCCTGTCTTGATATCCAAACGTTCTGCCATCCAAAAATTGGAATAGTCATTTTTAAGAGCAGGATAAACCTCCTGCACCAGCCACGTTTCAATTTCTTTTTGAGTTTGGACATCTAAGTTGCGAGTGCCTTCATACACTAAGCGCGCCATCATAGACACCACGGGCGGCTGTGAACGGCTTAAATAATATGTACGTAGCCCATTGGGAATTAAACCATAAGTGTTGACCAGTTCAACAAAATTACTCAGTTGAGCGACTGGCAACTTCCAGCGTCCCGTTGCCATCAAACCCATACTGCCAAAGTAAGTATCCCAATAATAGCCTTCACGAAACCGTCCCCCAGCAATAAGGATAGGCTCTTTGACATCTAATAGACTACTCCCCTTGTAGGGATTAGTTTTTCTCACTAAGGTGGGCCATACTTTTTCCACCCCACCAAACATGGCGCTCAACTCCGCTACAGAAAGCGATCCTTTGTAATCTGTGGGAGGAACTAATGTTTTCTCTGGACCAAGAAGCTTAGGGTCAACAAAGTTTAATTCTGTTTTATATTCAAAAAACAAAAGTAAGATTTGTCTCGAATAAGCCACTTGTGAAAGTTCATTGGCGCGAGAAGCACTGATGCCTTTTTGAATAAGCTGATCATAAATCCTTTGTCGATAAAGCTTACTTTCTTGAATTAAAGACTGACGCTCAGTGGGAGTGAATGGGCGTGGGATCAAATCTGAAATGTATTTAAAGTCAGGATGAGCTTTCGTTGCACGAGCAAAGTTCTGCCAAATCCCCGCCCAAGTCTGATCATAAAGATCCAAAGCCGTAGAAACTTCTGTTATTGGCTGTGATAAGTAGCCTTCACAACTTCTTTTCGCCCATACAGTTGTCATTGGAAAAAATATAAAACTAAAAATTACGGCTCTCTTAAAAATCAATATTACCCACTCCCAAATCAAGACTTTTTACCTTTAAACTTCTAATGCCATGCCCATGCCATAAGAACTCTAATCTATCTTGTGCTGACACTAAAGTTGTCAAAAATCTTTACACTTATTTTAAGCTCATGACATTTTTTGAAACCACAGGTGGGTGTCGTAAGACTTTTACTTGAAGTTATTCTTAAAATAAATTCTAAATATTACATGTTTGTCTTAAAATTCATTCCAACAGCTTAACCGCTTGATGCTAATTTAAGCCCCCAGATAGCTTTGCCTAACCTGATCGTTGGCCAATAACTCGGCTCCTGTACCTTCTAAGATCACGTTCCCAGTTTCAATCACATAAGCTCTGTGTGATATCTTTAAGGCTTGTGTGGCATTTTGTTCTACCAATAATATAGTTAAGCCTTCTTGATTTAATTTTTGCACGATTTCAAAAATTTGTGCCACAATCAAAGGAGCTAATCCCAACGAAGGCTCATCCAAAAGTAATAACTTGGGCCTAGACATCAGCGCGCGACAGATCGCCAGCATCTGTTGTTCCCCGCCAGATAAAGTTCCAGCCAGCTGCTTAATACGTTCACGAAGTCTAGGGAAAAATTCTAAATACTTTTCTCTGTCTTGGTCGACTTCGTTCTTATCTTTTCTAGTGTAGGCCCCCATCTCTAGGTTCTCCCACACCGTCATATCTGCAAATACACCACGTCCTTCAGGAGATTGCGCTAAACCTAATGGCACTCGCTCAAAACTTGGAATCTTAGTGATGTCTTGACCTTCAAACTCAATGATCCCTGTTGAAGACACAAGCCCCGACAAAGCCCGCAGTGTACTGGTTTTACCAGCACCATTAGAACCAATCAGAGATACAATCTCTTGAGTGTCCACATGAAAGCTGATCCCTTTGATGGCATGAATACCACCATATTTCACGTTGAGGTCTGATACATTTAAAATCTGACTCATATCTTCACCTCTTCTTCAGGAACACCCAGATAGGCCGCAATCACCTTTGGATCTTTTTGCACCACTTCTGGAACACCTTCACAAATGAGTTTCCCGTAATCTAATACTAAAACGCGTTCACAGATTCCCATCACGAGTTTCATGTCGTGCTCGATCAGTAAAATGGTCAAATCAAATTCTTTCCGAATACGAGAGATCGTTTCCATCAAAGTGATTTTTTCTTTGGGATTCATACCCGCAGCTGGCTCATCAAGCAAAATCACTCTAGGCTTTGTGGCTAGGGCTCTAACAATCTCTAATTTTCTTTGTTCCCCATAGGGTAAAGACGTGGCCTCTTCGTGAGCTTTATGTTTTAAATCAAAGATTTCTAATAATTGCAGAGCATACTCTGTGCTTGCATTCTGATTTGTAAAAAACTTTGGTGTCCGAACTAAAGCTTGTAAAATATTGTAATCCACATGTTGATGAGCGGCGACCAGTACATTTTCGAGTACAGTCATCTGTTTAAACAGTCGAATGTTTTGAAAAGTTCTAGCCATCCCCATCTGAGAGATACGGAAAGGCTTAATCCCATTGATGACCTGCCCATCAAGTATAATTTCGCCGTCTGTGGGACAGTACACACCTGTAAGCATATTAAAGATTGTCGTTTTACCTGCACCATTAGGTCCAATCAACCCCACAAGTTCGCCTTCATTCAGTTGTAGACGGAAATTATCTACGGCTTTCAGTCCACCAAATGTCATGCAGATATTTTTGACGTTAAGAATATTAGCGGCGGACATCGTCCCTCCCCAATTTAACGTAACGTCTCCAAAGTTGAACCCCTACCTGAGAGTAATGCTTCCAAACGTGAATCAGTTCTTTATTTCCAAATAAACCTTGAGGACGCCAAATCATAAGAAGAACCAAACTTAAGGCATAGATCACCATTCTTAAATCCACACCCGTCATGGATTGCAGTGGACGTAAAACTTCAGGCATTAGGGTGATAAAAACAGCCGCCACTAAAGACCCTGTAATGCTACCCATACCACCGAGAACCACCATAATCACAGCGTCTACACTTTTTAAGAAAGAAAATGTGGCAGGGTTTAAGTAATTCGACACATGGGCGAAAATGGCTCCTGCAATTCCTGCAAAAAAACTTGAAATGATAAAGGCCCATACTTTAGTTTTTGTGGTGTTCACACCCATGGCTTCTGCGGCGATCTCATCATCACGAACACTCATAAAGGTCAGACCGTAACTGCTTCTGATCAATCTATAAATCACAAACACAGTGACCAAAACCCAAAAGGCCGCCACAATGTACGCAGAAAAAAAGCGACTGATCGAAAACAGTTCATAGTTAATACGTGGAATGGCTGGAATTTCGTTTAATCCACGCGCACCACCCACAACCTCTAAGTTTAAAAGTAGCACCCGAACGATCTCTCCAAATCCCAAGGTGACAATGGCCAAATAATCTCCGCGCAAACGTAAAGACGGGATACCTACGATCAATCCAGCAAATGCGGCCGCTAAACCCCCAGCTAAAGCAAAAAGCACAAAACTAAAATAAACAGCGATCCCTGGCAGAAGTGGACAATTTAGACTGAGATAAGCTGAAACATAAGCCCCAATGGCCATAAAGCCTGCATGGCCTAAGCTGAACTGACCCGTAAAACCATTTACTAAGTTTAAGCTTAAACCCAAAATCATATTGATCATGACATATAAAATCATGAGCTTAATAAAGGGGCCAAAACTCAACTCAAAAACAATGCCTAAAAGCAGGCAGGCTAAAAAGCTTAATAAAGGGAAGAGTAGAGATTTTTTCATCAGACTTTTTCCGTTTGATTTTTGCCTAATAGGCCTGTGGGTTTAAAAATTAAAATCACAATAAGAACACCAAAAGCAAAAGCATCACGATAAGTAGAAGACAAATACGCCACCACCATCTCTTCTGAAAGTCCCATGATCACACCGCCTAAGACGGCTCCAGGTACACTTCCAATTCCACCTAAGACTGCGGCGACAAAGGCTTTAAGTCCTATAAGAAGCCCCATAAGAGGATCAATCTTAGGATACTTCATACCCACAAGTACACTGCCCACCCCAGCAAGGGCCGAACCCAGTACAAAAGTGAACGCCACAATCCGATTTGTGTTCACACCCATAAGACTTGCCACAGTAGGTGAAGTGCTTACGGCACGCATAGCACGTCCTGCACGAGTGTGATGGATGATGAAGTGTAAAACTCCCATAGAGATTAAACCGATAACTAAAATGATCACATCAAAACTACGAACTTTAGCCGCGCCTAAATCTAAAACTACGGCATCATTGATCACATTAGGAAAAACTTTAGGGTTAGGACCAAAGATCACTTGTGCTGAATACTCTAACAGCAGACTAACCCCAATGGCTGTGATCAATAAGTTTAAACGAGGTGCATGTTGCAAAGGACGATACGCTAAACGTTCGATCAAGAGTCCTAGTAGCGCACAGGCCAGTATGGAGGCCCCTAAAAGAATCAATAAAGTCGGAAGTCCAGGACTGGATTCAATTCCCAAGTATTTCGCAGTGTAATAGGCAGCAAAGGCTCCAACCATATACACATCGGCATGAGCAAAGTTGATCAGCTTTAAAATACCATACACCATGGTATAACCCAGAGCGATCAACGCGTAGATGCTCCCTAAACTGATTCCATTGATAATATGTTGCAGAAATTCCTGTTGCACGCCCTGATCTCCTCTACCCTAACTTCATTTTATTCTGGCTCAATAGTGGTGACCATTTTTTGATGGCCCTTTTCAATCTTTACAACTACTGCACTTTTTTTAGCATCCCTATTTTCATCGATACTGATTTTACCTGTCACACCAATAAAGTCTTTCGTCTTTGCTAGCTCGTCACGAATCTGCTCAGGAGTTAAGTCTTGTGTTCTTGCCATAGCTTCAAATAAGATTCGAGCTGTATCATACCCTAAGGCTCCTAAACCATCAGGAATATCTTTATACAGCTCTACATATTTTCGAATAAAGTCTTGAGCAATAGGGTCCTTAGTGTCTTGAGAGTAGTGATTAGAAAAATAACTGTCGTTCACAGCATCTTGACCAATCTCTGTCAGTTTAGCACTGTCCCAGCCATCGCCACCTAATAGAGGCACATCAATACCCAGTTGCTTAGCTTGGCGAGCGATCAACCCCACTTCAGTGTAATAACCAGGAATAAAGATCGCGTCAGGTTTATGGGATCGAATTTGGGTCAACTGCGCTTTAAAATCAATATCTCCTGCTTGGTATGTCAGATCAGATACGATCTCGCCACCTCGATCCTTCACACCTTTTTTAAAAAAATCTGCCAAACCCACACTGTAATCAGATTTCACATCACGTAGGATTGCTAGTTTTTGGGCCTTAAGATGTTCCATGGCAAATTTCGCCATCACCCACCCCTGAAAAGGATCAATGAAACACACGCGAAAAATATACTCCCCAATCTGAGTCACTCTGGGGTTTGTAGAACTAGGAGATACAAATGGAATCTGTGTCTCTTGAGCCACTGGTGCCGCAGCCAAGGTTCTAGAGCTGGCTACGCCTCCAATCACAGCAATGATCTCTTTGCGAGATAACAAACGAGTGATCACAGAGCGCGCCTCTTCGTTTTTACTTTGATCATCCATTGAGACGACCTGAACTTGCTTGCCGTGAATTCCACCTGCTTTGTTAAGTTCCAATAAAGCCAGCTTGACCCCATTATAAGAGCCTTGGCCAAAAGTAGCCTCGCTGCCTGTCATGGAATCGTAATGCCCAATATAGATGACATTGGGGTCTATTTTTCGTGTGCAAGCACTGTTGATAAAGGTCAAGACCAGCCCATACATAAAGACCTTATAATATCTATTCACTCTCAACTGTCCTTTTTCACTTTTCTTCGTTTGTTCATTTAAGACTTTAAATTCGGAGGGTCATTGAGACACAACACCAAGGTTCGGTGCTATCAATCCCGTGGGCGGTGGGTCAAATATAAGTTCTCACTGCACTGCGGTGAATAGAGTATTAAAGTAGAAATTTTACAAAAAAACGTGGTTTAACTCCTAATATTAAGTCCCACCAAAATGAATCGAGGTTTTTGTGAATCAACACCATTCTGCTCCCCACGAGGCCATAGATCCCACCTTTGTTCCGCTGCAATTGCAGACCCGAACCACATGGTTCACGACGGCACTTATCGCTGTCTTCGCTTTGATCTTTGGCATTGAACTTTTGACTTCACAGTCTTGGGTGGCTCCCACCTCCCTTGCGCTTGTGACCATGGGAGCCCTTAGCCATTTTTTGATTTTAGAGCATAACGAATGGTATCGCATTTTAGCGGCAGCATTTTTACATGGCAGTTATATGCACCTTCTTTTTAATTCTTTAGCTCTACACATGGTGGGTCGCCCCTTAGAGATGCTCATTGGTAGAAAATGGCTGTGGGGGCTTTTTATCTTAAGCGCATTAGGCGGTGGGCTGTTTAGCCTTGTCATTAACTCCAGCAGCACTTTATCTGTAGGGGCTTCTGGCGGTATTATGGGACTGATCGCAGCTCTTTTTGTCCTCTCCTATCGTTTCCCTAAAGGCAAAGACAGAAAGCGTACACAAATTCAATTACTTTACATGCTTGTCCCTGCTCTTTTACCTATCTTTACCATTGGACAGATGAAAATAGATTTTGCTGCTCACTTTGGTGGAGCCATTACAGGTGCCATATTCGCTTACGGATTTTATTTATCTTGGAAAAACCAACATGCCCCAAAGTGGATCAAATTTGGAACACCTTTACTGGTTCTCACAAGTTTAATCACCCTTGTTACATTGATTTGGGCAGGTTTTAATTACAGCAAAATTCAAAAAGAGCTACGACTGGAATCAGGACTCATTCCTTCATCGGAATTGCAAAAGTTCATGAGCGAGCCCGAAGCAAGCCTTGTAGCTCAGCTTCAACAGTGGAAAATTGAATTTCCTAAAGACCCTCGCGTGCCTTATCTTCTGGCTATGATCTCTTTGGATCAAAACGAATTGCAACTTGCCGAAGACCAAGCGCAGGAGGCTTTGCAAATTTTAACTGAATCTCAATCTAAAATGTTTCAAGAGCGTTTTGAATATGAGATTCGCAGCACTTTAGCTCTTGTACAGCTTCGTTCTGACAAAAAAGCCGAAGCCAAAGAGACGATTCAACCCGTGTGCCCCATTGCAATGGCCGCCTTAAGCGAAGACCCTAGACACGCAGAGATCAAAGCCCTTTGTGAAGAACTATGATCTATACGATGTTTCTTGTTTGTTCTTTCATTTTCTGCTTAGAAGCTCAAGCTTCTGGGACAACAACAACGGACAATGCTGATCAAGTCAGCTCAGAGGTGATGGCTAAGGCTCAAACATTGACACTCACTCAGGCCCAAGCTTTTGTGCCTTTGACGGAAGATACCAAAGAAGCAACTTGGACTGTGGCATCAGCACAAAGTGATTTTTATGCCCAGCTTGACCCTGTGATTTTTAAAAGCTCTGCGACTTACGGTCCTACAGTCACGGTCATTCACACTCAAGATTTAGAAGACAAATCCTATACCCAAGTTTTAGACTTACTCAGAAACGAAGCAGGACTGGATGTGGTTTCAGCAGGTGGCGTAGGACAAACCACCTCTGTTTTCATTCGTGGGGCCAAATCCGAACACACCTTAGTGTTAATTGACGGCATTGAAGTCAATGATCCTTCCACTCCGACACGACTGTTTGATTTTTCTAATATGACCACCGAAAGCATAAAGCGCATTGAAGTGTACCGAGGTGCCCAGACCGTACGCTTTGGCCCCGATGCTTTAGGAGGAGTGATCAACATCATCACCAAGTCTGATGGTTCACAGCCTCAAAGCCTTGTACATATTGAAGCAGGGTCGTTTGGCACTTTGGGAGTGAGCCTTGAACATCTTAATCACAAGGGACCCGTGCACTGGCTGACAGGGGTAAATTACTCTCGACTTGATGGGTTCTCTGCTGCTGACTCTGGTACAAATTCTGAAGCTGATAGTTTTGAACGCTTTTCTTTTAATCAAAAGATAAAGTGGAACTTAAACACGGATGCACATCTTGAGACTTTGGTACGCTTTAGTCACACACAAACAGACTTAGACTTTGAAGGTGGGCTTAACGGGGATGATCCTAACTATGAAACAAAGTCCACTCAATATCTGATGGGGCTTAAATATCGGCATAGTTTTTTTGATCTCTTCCAAACTCAACTTGGATTCTCCTACACCGCTCACGATAGAGATTATGACAACGCCCCTGACCCCTTACACGCCACTTTATATAAAGAACTTTTTAAAAGCCAAAATTTAAAGTTTGAAAATTTAAACTCATGGCAACTGTCCACAAGGACACGTCTAGATACCATTTTGCAATATCGAGAGGAACAAGCCTCTTCAGAACAAAATCTGGACGGCACACTCAGTTCACTTGCTGATCTTTCGCAAAGTTTTTTTGGCCAAGCTTTGATCTTAGAGCACACGATCAAAAACCTTACACTGCAGGTGGGGACTCGCCACGATCAGGCCGAATACACTCGCACTGAATCTTTATGGTCGCATTCTCTTTCTGCCGAGTACACCTTAAGCCCTAGTCTTAAAATCAATTCCAATATAGGGACGGCAGTGAAAACTCCATCGCTGTTTCAACTGCACTCTTCCTTTGGAAATTCTAATTTACGATCTGAAAAGGCGTGGACTTGGGATGTGGCTATTGAGAAAGTCTTTAATGACACCCATCATTTTATTGTTTCGATTTTTGGACAGCACTACACCCAACTTATCGACTTTGATACCACTCTTTCTACCTATAACAACATTTCCGATGTAGAGATTTATGGTGCAGAGCTTTCCACCTTTCATGCCTTAGGGGCAAATTTTGAATTGCAAACGCACTATAAATTTTTAAACGCAAAAGATAAGGCGCAAAACCAAAAACTAGTACGCCGACCTGATCATACGCTGAGCGCCCAACTTAAGTATCAGATATCCAAGTTCAATTTTCATTTAGGATTAAGATATGTAGATCAACGCCCCGATCTTGATCCTGTCTCGTGGTCAAGAGTAGCACTGGCCTCGTATGTGCTAGGAGATGTGATGGCCACTTATGATTTTAAGTCTGATTGGCGCCTTAAAGGTCGAATTGAAAATTTATGGGATGAGAAGTATCAAAATATCGCAGGCTATAAGACCTCCCCTCAAGCTTTTTATTTGGGTCTTACAGGGAAATTTTAATCTTATTCGTCTTTTATTGTATAAAAATAATGCCGCTAATATAGTTTAAACTTTTAAAATCAGAGACAAAAACATCTGTATCACTGGGAAGCTCATACCCCAAATTGAATATGTCCAAAAGTCGATTTTTTTGTGCCAGTTTTATAACGTAACTCTCTACATTTAATTTTTTATCATATTGGTTTTGATAGAGGTCTTGCAATTTTTGAACTTGAGACTTAAGAAGTCCTTCCTTACTCAACTGCAGGGCCACGTGCAAAGCGCCTGCATACACAATCACTTTATCATTGGGATTGCGTTCTAAATGCAAAGCGATCTGACTGGCCATTGTATCATCACGTACAACAATATTTTGTAGAAGGTCAGAGTTTTGTACTCCTTCTCTTTGATCAATGCCTATAATTTTTATTTTATTTTTCTTCGCAGATTTTAGTATTTCAGCATATCCATCTTGGCTATAAGTCCAATGGGCATTCAGCACAGATAAAATCTCTTCTAGGCTGATCTTATCATTAAAAAAGTCATCTAAATCTTTCTGCGCTGAAAAGGGAAACATCTCCATGGCTAAAATACGAAAACCTTCAGAGGCTAATAGGTCTAACATCCCAGCCAATTCTTTTTGCACAGGTATATCTATGTGTCTTTCACCAAAATAAAGAACTTGTGTGTCTTCATTCCAAAATCTCTGCCTCTTGACCTTAGCCCAGTCCGAAGCCTGCGCCTCAAGCGTACTACAGACAAAGTCTCTTTTGGCCTGTTCGTAAGATACAGACGTAGTGGTCACACCACGGTCGGAATCTAAACACTGCGGAATCATTCTTTGGGCTTGGGATTTAGAAGGTAGGGACTCGATATTTTCTAAAAGTAAATATTCGTAATCCATGGGGTACAAGATGTGTGTCGGCGCAAGAGGCAAAGCCCATGCGTTAGGAATTATCCATCCTAGGAAAATCATCGTTTGAATGACAAGAGCAAAACACGTTTTGGTCTTCATACTTACCCAAGTCTGCTTTTACAAAAACAATATGGGCCCACACAATCAAAGTGTTTCTATCTAAGGCATAAGATTTAGTAATGCGTATAGAAAAAAGACGTAAAAAATCAGCTCAAATCAAGGCTTTGTACCAATCCTGCCTCATCCAAAAACTTCCTAGAAAAATAACAACTTTTATAATATTCTATGGGAATGAAAAAAATTACACTCTATAAATCTTCTCTCTTATGTCTTTTTTCACTGATGATCTTCTCTTTACCCCTTACCTATGCCAACGCATTGGGGGGTAAAAAACCCACTCCCACAAAAAGTGCCATATCTCCCAAAGATCATACCGTAAAAACCTTGCCTGAAGGATCAAAACTGGCTCTCACGCCTCAAAGTTCTTTTTATAAAACCTATATCACTTGGCGTGATAAACTCACTCTTGATCCTCAAGTGTGGGATAAGGTTTTTTTATTTTTAGATAAAAATCATGAAAAATTAGATCCCAAAGAAGTGTGTTTGGCCACTGACAATAAAAGCAATCGCGAAAAGATCAGAAATCTGAACTGTCTTGTGATTGTGGACTACACGAAAAGTAAAATGGAAAAGCGTTTGCACCTCGTAGATCTTAAAGACAATAAAGTGCACAGCGTTTACACAGCTCATGGCAAAGGTTCAAATATTGATGGAAACGAGATTGATCTTACAGCCAGCAGATTTTCCAACACCTCTGGTTCACTGCAAACTTCTTTAGGGTTTTACCTGTCCGCAGAACCTTACAACAGTTACAAAGACACCTTTGGCCCAGGCCCTCAAAACGGTATCAAACTGGATGGAATCAGCTGCACCAATAACAATGCTCGTAAAAGATATATTGTTATGCACACCGCTAAATATGTTCCCGAAGAGGTCACCGACGAGAAGTCCATTGGCTACAGTGAAGGCTGCATCACTTTCACCTCAGCGCAAAAGTCTCTGATGCACAAGTGCATGCACGGAGCTTTGGTATACGCTCATGGGAATTAAAAAAGGCGAACTTCAAGTTCGCCCCTTCCTTCTGCTTTTATAAGCTTCTCTCTTAAAACTATACTGCTTCCTCTTCTCCGTCCTCATGATCTAGGTCGTCTAAGATATCACTCAAGTTATGCTTTTTGGCTCTGTAGCGCATAGATCTAAATGTGATATTTAAAAGTTTAGCGGCACGTTTTTTAACCCCACCAGCTGTGTGCATGGCTTTGATTAAAAGTTCTTTTTCAATCTGATCAATGATCTTATCTAAAAATATACCCTCTTCTGTCACTTCGATTTCATGTGTGGACGCCAATTTACGGCCTTCTGAAGTTTGAACAAAGGGCGGTAAGCTTTCTGGTAAAATGGATGTTCCTGACTCTAAAGCAATAGTGCGCTCAATGATATTTTCCAATTCACGCACGTTACCAGGGTAAGCATAAGACTTTAAAATCGACATAGCTTCTGCACTTATACCTTGAATGCTCTTACCTAGTCTGTCGTTATACTTTCTTAAAAAGTGATTAGCTAAAACAGGGATGTCACTCACGCGACTTCTTAATGGAGGAGACTCAATATTGATCACATTCAAACGATAATAAAGGTCTTGTCTAAATGTTCCTTCATTGACCATTTGCTGTAAGTCTCTGTTGGTGGCCGCAATAATACGAACATCAATTCTTTGATCTTCAGTAGCACCCACTCTACGAATCACTCTTTCTTGTAAAGCTCTTAAAAGTTTAACCTGGATACTTAATGGCAACTCCCCGATTTCATCTAAGAACAGAGTTCCACCATTGGCCACTTCAAACAGACCTTCTTTATCTGTCACAGCCCCTGTAAATGAACCTTTCTTGTGACCAAACATCTCTGATTCCATTAAGTTTTCAGGAATGGCACCACAGTTGACTGTAACAAAGGGTTTGTTTTTGAATTCCCCATTATAGTGGATCGCCTTAGCGATCATCTCTTTACCCGTACCACTTTCCCCTGTGATCAGTACGTTTGAAGGAGTAGACGCCACACGTTTAATCATATCAAAGATGTGGTGCATCTCACCCGTGTTCCCAACTAGGTTTTGAAAATTATATTCGCGATTTAATTCTTTCTTTAAAGTTTTGTTTTCTTTCTCTAAAGATAAGCTTCTTAAAGCATTTGCAATATTGATACGAACTTCATCAATCTTAAAGGGTTTAGTGATATAGTCGTAGGCACCAATTTTCATAGCTTCAACCGCAGATTCTGTAGTTCCAAAGGCAGTGATCATCATAAAGATAGTTTGAGGGTAATGATCTTTTACATATTTCAAAAGTTCCATACCTGTCATTTCTGGCATTTGGAAATCTGAAATTACTAAATCAAAAGACTTTTTCTCTAAAATATCTTTGGCTACTCTGCCGTTTTCGGCACAAGTCACAGAATAACCTTCTTTTTTTAGCATGATCTCAAGAAACTCTCTGATAGACTCTTCATCATCAACTACTAAAATTCTGTGCTTTAAAGACATTATGTTACTCCTCTAAGACAATCATTCACTAATCTATCGGCAACTTAATTAAAAAAGTTGTACCTTTTTTCACTTCTGATGAAACTTTTATTTCTCCCGAATGACCTTCGATAATTCTATGAGTAATAGCCAGACCTAAGCCCGTACCCTTGGCTTTGGTCGTATAAAATGGTTCAAAAACTTTAGATAAAATTTCTTTAGGGATACCAAGACCATTGTCGGACACTTCAATAATATAGAAACGTCCTTCCACTCGACCAAAACCCCTTACAAAAGCCCCTGGAGTGTCTTTTACAGCTTGGAAAGCATTCACAATGATATTTAATAGAGCCTGTTTAAGCTTGCCCTTATCGCACAAAATCTCGCAAGACTCGAAATTGTATTCTAAGCTTACATTTTCAATCATTTCTTTATTGAATTTGATGAGAGTAAAGATATCCTCAACCATATCCTGAATTTTGGTTCGATCGGCTTTGCGCACTTCTGGTCGAACAAAACTTAAAAATTCAGTGATCAGATTATTTAAACGATCGATCTCTTTAATAATAATAGAAAAGAGTTTGTCGTTTTCTGGACTTAAGCCCTTTGTTGTTTGTTGTAACATTTCCACGCTACCACTGATACTGGCCAAAGGATTTCTAATCTCATGGGCAATACCACCTGCAAGTTGACCCACAGCCGCTAATTTTTCCTTCAAGGCCAACTCTTTCTCTAAATTTTTGACCTCTGTTAAGTCTTGTAACAGTACAATCCACCCAGATTCAAAAACATCGTTTCCTGGCAAATAGGTATTGATCATTTCTAAATATTTTATTTTGTCATCAGCTTTGATCTCTATTTCTTCACGAAAGGTGGCTTTGCTCTTGGGAGATACCTTTTGAAAATATCGTTCAAGAACCGGTAAAGATTCACCCACAGTAACTTTAGAAGGCAAAATATGTGCTGCTGCCTGATTATAATAAGAGATTTTATTCTCGCTGTTTAAAGTGATTAAACCCGTTCCCACATTTTGGACCACAACATCGCTAAAGCTCTGCAATTGCACAAGGTCTTCTTTCGTTTTGATCAACTGCTTGTCTTTATCTAGGTAAAGTTCACCTAGATAGCCAGAAATTAAAGCCACAATATGAAAACTGGCAATATTAAATAAAAAGGGAACTGACTCTAAACCTGAAAAACTGGGATTGCCTTTAGCAAAACACACGGCATATAGCACCGAAGTGAACCCCGCTAACACTAAACTTGTATCTCGCCCATACAGTACTGAACACAGTCCGATATTTACTAAAAATAAAAATGTAAATACAGGATATGAGTAATAGGTGATGTAAATAACGAGTGCCAAAAAACAAGCATCAATAAAAAAACTGAACCTCTCTAACTTTTTAAAGTTCTTATCTTGTAAGAAAACAAGACTAGTGAGGTGATAAATCAACGCACAAAAGATCACCATATACACTGGCATCCACACTTTACTGTTAATAAAATACGGATGGATGTACTGTGTTGCCAAAGAGATCACTATGGCAACAAGGTAGTATCCAATACGAATACACTCTGAGTAAAAAGATAAGCCGTACAAACCTTTTGTTGCAGTTTTGGCAGGCATAGGAGTGTTGATCACATTTTGCACACTCAGTTATCCTCCTGTAACGGCTCCTGCCATATTAAAGATCGGTAAGAACATCGCAATCACCAAAAATCCAATGGTTCCACCCAAGAATACAATCATCAGAGGTTCAATCAGACTGGTTAAAGCATCTGCCGTGGCTTCCACTTCTGTTTCATAAAAGTCCGCAATTTTAGTGAGCATCAAGTCGATGTTCCCCGTCTCTTCACCGATAGCAATCATCTGTGTCACCATCAAAGGAATGGTCGATGACTTTCTAAGAGGATCGACAAAGTTACGACCTTGTACAATAGAATCTTTAGATTTTTTTAGGTCTCTTTCTACCACTGCGTTTCCTGTTACTTCGGCGGCAATATCCACGGCTTCCACAAGCTGAACACCTGCCTTTAACAAGGTCGCTAGTGTTCTAGACATTCTGGCGATACAACTTTTGATCAATAAACTTCCAAGAACAGGAATGCGAATCAATAAACCGTCAACCGTAAAGCGTCCAGGGGGCGTACTGTAATAGATGTATAGAATAATCGGTGTTCCCACAACTACGATCAACCCGTACATCCAGCCATCTCTTAAAAGCTGACTGATATCGATCACCATTTGGGTCAAAGCAGGAAGGTCTTGTCCTTGATCGGCAAAGATGGTCTGCATTTTAGGAATCACATAAATTAAAATTACAGCAATAGCTGCAAAGGCCACCAAAACCGTAATAGCAGGATACCACAAAGCACCTGTGACCTTGGCTTTTAAAGCGTTACTCTTTTCAATATAAACCGCGAGTCGGTTTAAGACTTCATCTAACACCCCTGCGGATTCACCCGCTTTAATCAAATTCACATAAAGCTTACTGAAAATCCCTGGATACAGCTCCATAGCTTCTGACAGTTTACGTCCCGCAGTCACCTGCCTAATAATATCTAAAACCGCAGATTTAAATTTTTTGTTACGAATACTGTCAGCAATACTTTGTAAGCTCTCCACAACAGGTACACCTGATTCAATCAGTACGGCAAACTGACGACTGAAAATCTGCAATTCCTTGGCAGAAACTCCACCAGTAAGGCGTGTTTCAAACAAGTCATTGCTCATTCTGACGTTGATCGGAGATAGCTCTTGGCTTCGTAATAAAGTTCGGGCTTCAGCAATGCTTGATGCCTCTACCACACCCGTGACCAATTTACCCGCATTGTCCTTTGCTTGAAAGCTGAACTTCCCCTTGGCCATACTACAAAGCCCCCTTTAGTAGATATACTAAAAACTGGGCTAGAAAATTCTAAAGCCCTGATTTTTTTAGCATATAATCAAGATGACTTGGATCGGGAGCAAGTTCAAATGCTTTTCTTAGGTCTATAGACCTTTTTAAAACCTTAGTATGTAAAGACTGAGCGATATCTAAGCCGTTTGTCTTAAAGTCACTTATAAAAAACTCTAAAAACTCTGGCGTGGACAGAGAGCAAAACTTCTCTTTGGCAATACTTGAAAAGGGATAGGCTTCATAAGCGTATTCTTTTTGTCCATCATGAAACCAAGTTTTAAAGGACAATAGCCCCACCAAAGAACGTCCCAGCTTGAACTTGGACTCCCAGCTGTTGGTATGAGCCATAAGTTGAACTAGACCTTCGGCTACACTCACGCTGTTCACATGGGCCAACACAAAACTTCCCGCGTCCAAGTAGTCCCCAATGGCACGAATGTCATTTGCATTTTTGATCTCGCCAAAACGCACCACATCTGAATCAAATCTAAAATCTTTTAATGCGAGTCGCTGTTCTTCTTCGACGTTCACATTGAATTTACCATCCACAAAGACGGGCGTTTCTTTACGTGATCGGAAATACAAACCTGATCCCGATTCTAATCCCATTTTTTTGAGATAAATACTGCGTTCAATTTTATCCAGCTCCATACGCTGTGTATGTGTGGTGATCAGTAATCCCGAAGAGGCTTCAATAAAGGAATCTAAAATCTGTGGAAAGATATAATCTTGACCCGCAATGGTTTTGATCAATTTGGTCAAAGTGAAGTAAACACCTTCTTCTACCAAAACTGCATCCACATTTACCATTTGGTCTTGAATTTGAATCTCTGCCGACACTCGTTCTGTTTTTTTAAGCTTATGGGTCAGCTGCGCACCAAACAGACTATGAAAAAATCGAAGCGTGGCCTCTGGGGACAGCACTTGTCCCAAAAGCTCTTGCTCCTCTTTTTCATTCTTTAGGGCTAGCCTAGAAAAGGGCGCCACATATAAGCTTTGAAATTGAGTTTGCTCTAAATATTTTTTTAAAAACTGATTTTCATCATTCTTCATCATCACGCACCGAACAGTTAAGTACTTCCTCAACCGTTGATACGCCATCGCGAAGTCTTGTGAGTGCTGACATCCTCAGTGTATGAAATGTCCCCTCTGCCACCGCTCGCTTCTTCATATCCACAGGTGAGTCACCATTAAGTATGGATTTTCTCACCTCGTTTGTCATTTGCAAAATCTCAAAAACTGGAATTCGACCTTTATAGCCTGTTCTATTGCATTGGTGACAGCCTTTACCGCGTTTTAAGTTCTGGTACAGATGCAGGTCATCTTCAGAAACCCCTAGCATCTTTAAATCTTTTTCTGGAACCTGCGCGGGTTCGATACAAAACTTACAGATTCGCTTCATTAAACGCTGTGCGATAACTAAAGAGACCGTTTCTGACACCACATAAGACGGAATCCCCATATCCACTAAACGAGTCACAGTTCCCACAGAGTCATTCGTATGGAGCGTAGAAAGCACCAAGTGACCTGTTGAGGCGGCTTTAAACGCAATTTGCGCTGTCTCTAAGTCCCTGATCTCCCCCACCATGATGATGTCTGGATCTTGACGCAAAAAGCTTCTTAGAGTGGACGCAAAGTCAAACCCGATATCAGGATGCACCTGAACCTGATTGATCCCATCTAAGTTGTATTCCACTGGATCTTCCGCTGTAGAAATATTCACATCCGCACGGTTCATAGCATCTAAGAACGAATACAAGGTTGTAGTTTTACCACTTCCTGTAGGACCCGTAACCAACACCATCCCTTGGGGACGAGAAATAATATCTTTAATAACCCCTAGGTCATCCTCATGGAAACCCAGAGTAGCAATATCAACGTTTAAACCCGAAGAGTCTAACACCCTCATCACCACTTTTTCACCAAAAAGACAAGGAATCACACTCACCCTAAAGTCAATTTCTTTACCTTGGGACATACGAACTTTTAAACGCCCATCTTGAGGTCGACGTCGTTCCGCAATATCAAGACGACTCATAATTTTGATACGACTCACGATCGCAGAAGCCGCTCCCTGAGGTGGTTCTAGCTTTTCAACCAAAGCCCCATCCACACGATAACGTATGCGCACGCGCTTTTCATAAGGCTCAACGTGAATATCTGAAGCGCCACTGTAGATCGCATCAGCTAACATTTTATTTACGAATTTAATAATGGCACTGTCTGTACCAGAATGTTCACTATCGGGATCTTCGTCAGCGTCAATGATATCTGATTCAGCAATAGTGGCTTCACCACCTTCACCCATCATATTCATAAAGGAATCAATATCACCTGTGGGCACATAGTATTTGTTGATGGCTCTTTCAATAGCAGACTCCGTAGCCACGACCACTTCTAAGCGCATTTGCGCCACCGCCGAAAGATCTTCAATCACAAAAGGATCACCAGGATCGGCCATAGCCAGAATCAGCTTACGCCCCCCTGCTTTTGCAATGGGCATCACTTGGTATTTACGACACACCTGAGGGTTTAAAGACCCAAGGGCTTCTTTTTTAACCTCAAACCTGTCCAAATCCAGTTTAGGCACTTTAAATCGCTGAGAAAGCAAGTCTTGCATCTCTTCTTCAGTGATCTTGCCCTCAGCAAGAAGCACCTTTAAGAAGCTTTTTTTACCATCTGCTGCCAGCTTTCGAAGTCTCTTGACCTCTTCCACAGGCATCAAGTTCTTCTCTAAAAGCACACGTTCCGCACCACTTTTCACAAATTAGTCTCCCGAATAACTCTTTATCGGCGGAAATTTAAAAAACGTAACTTTTAAATTTGGAAGGGTTCAAGTCCAAAGTATTGGGCCGCAAGCTCAACATCCTTAGTAATTTGGGCCCGAAGAGCCTCTAAAGAGTCGAACTTTTTTTCAGGACGAAGGTAGGTATGGAAGTGAACTTTAAGATTTTTCCCATAAAGATCAAGGTCTTCCCCCAAAATATAGGTCTCTACATTGCGATCTAAAATGTCCCAATGGGTATTCACCGTGGGTCTTAACCCCACATTGGTGACAGCAGGATAGAGCTTGCCCTCAAGCCCGACCTCAGTGATATAAACACCATTTAAAATGGGGGCCGATATGTTGATATTCGCAGTAGGAAACCCCATTCCCTGCCCCACTTTATGACCATGTTCGATGGCCCCTTCAAGGGTGAATTTGCGTCCAAGATAATGGGCTACCTCTTCGACTTTTCCTTGCAGCAGCAACTCACGAATCAAAGATGTTGAAACCCTCTGGTCATTTTCTAGGTAAGGATTAAAAACTTTGATCTGAACAGACTTTTCTTTGGCCCATTCTAACAGCTGAGGCAATCCTCCAGATCTCTGCTTTCCAAAACGAAAATCGTGTCCCACTAATAAAAATTTAATGTTTAATGGAGTCAGATATTTACTGATGAACTCTTCGGGTGCCAACTCTGACAGTTCTTTATTGAAAGTCTCAATCCACAAGCCATCTACATGAAGCTGACTCATCTGTTCTTTGAGATCCTCAATTGAAAAAAGTCGATTTCTAAAGGGATGATCGGGTTGCAAAATGGCTCTGGGATGGGGGCTAAAGGTCATGACTAAGCTTTTTAAGCCATAGCTCTGGGCCGCAAGCTCTAAGTCCTTTAACAGCGCTTTATGCCCAAGATGGACCCCATCAAAGTTCCCTATGGTCAGGGCAAGGGGCTCATCTGTAAGAGAAGCGCAGACCTCGTTTATGGAATAGAGCATTTTCATGCCAGACACTCTGCAAGTAATTGATTTGTCTGACAAGCCTTGGTAAAAGATGCGTTGCAGTATGACGTGGTTTAAGAGGCTTTCCATCCCAAAGTGGATTTTTTTTATCAGATCAAATAAGGGGCTCCTTTTTAGAGTGCTCTTCTGCTGGATTCTAGGTTGCGTTTTGCTGGTCAACGATATGGGTCGCAAGAACTACGATCATCGCTTTATCACCCGTGGCCCACAGTACTTCGATCAAGATATTGTGATCTTACATATCTCTCAAAGTGAATGGGATGCCTTACTGCAACCTTCTTTTTTTAAATCTCTCATTTATAGAGGCGCACCCGTTACAGACAGTTACTATTGGAACGGTGTTTTTTGGCTTAAGTTTGTAGAGGCCCTAAAAAAACTCGAACCCCAAGCCATTGGCGTGAGTTTCTTTTTTGGTAGCAATATCCCGCTGAACTGGAAGTTAGAACGCTACTTCACGGAATCTTCTATTGTTTGGATTGCCCAGACTGAATCTTCAGGGCGTATCATCACCCCCAAATTCAGTGACGCTTTTAATGACAACGTGGGGCTGAGCTTACTGCAAGCCGATAACGACAGTGTGGTGCGAAGACATTTTATCTCTCCGCTCAATATCCCACAGTTTGCAGAAGCCATCGCAAAAAAAGCAGGCCTCCCACCTCTGACTCTGGACACTCCCTATTCTATCAACTATCGAGGTGCTCCTGGCACCTTTCATAGCTACTCCATCACCGATGTGGTGAACAACAATATTCCTGTCAAATATTTGAAGAATAAAATCTTATTGATTGGACCCGAAGAGGGCAGCGAACACTCTGTACTCACGCCTTTTGGAACCATGTCACGCTTAGAGTATTATGCCAATCTTATTGATAACATTAAACACAACCGTTGGATCAAACATCTTCCTGTAAATATTTATGTGGCTATCATTTTACTGCTTACACTCTTAACGGCGATCGTGATCTTAAACTTTCCTCAAGCTATCTCTACACTCTTACTGATCAGTTTTAGCTTTTTGTATATCACGCTCTCCTTCTTTTTGTTTGATGCCCTGTACATTTGGATTCCACTTTTTTCAGCGGTGAGCACCATACTTCTGACTTATGTGGTGTTCCTCAGTCAGTTGCTCTTTGATAAAGAGCAAAACATGTGGCGACTGCAAAAAGAACAAGAGAACTTAAGCTCTATGGAACAACTCAAAACCAATTTTGTAAGTTTGATTAGCCATGATCTTAAAACTCCACTGGCAAAGATTCAGTCCTTCACTCATCGCGCGCTGAGTGGCGTTAAAGAGACTCCTGAGAATCAAGAGTTGGTGGAAGACCTGCACAGCATCTACAAAGAAAGTAAAAATTTGGATCGCTATATCAAATCCATCCTGCAACTCTCCAAAGTGGAATCCAGAGACTTCTTAGTTAAAAAACAGCCTTTGGATGTGAACGAATTGATTGAGTCGGCCTGCGACCAACTGCGTTCCACAGCCAGAGCCAAAAATGTAACTTTAGAGCAAGACCTCGAACCTCTTTTTTCTATTGAGGCCGATCCTATGCTCATCCGTGAGATCATTGTGAACATCATCGAAAATGCCATCAAATACACCCACAATGACACCAGCATTAAAATTCGCTCTTATGAAGATGAAAATAGCGATTTTGTCGTCATTGAGGTCGAAGATAGCGGACCTGGAATTAAAAAAGAACATCTAGATAAGGTGTATAATAAGTTTTTCCGCGCTGACCCAAATCATCACACCCAAGGTTCTGGTTTAGGACTTTTTTTAGTAAAGTACTTCCTAGAACTGCATAAAGGGTCTATTCACATAGAAAGTCAGAGTACTGAAGACCTCACTGACACTGTGACACCCCCACCGCAAACGGGAACAAAGGTAACAATGAAGATCCCCACAGGAGTAACTCATGGATAAAGATAAAAATTTAAACGTCCTGATCGTAGATGATGAAGAAGAGCTGCGTAAATCCGTCCACTCTATTCTTAACACGTCATTTGAAGACACTTCGTTTAACATCAACGAAGCTCCCAATGGGAAAGTGGCTTTAGACTTTGTAAAACAAAACCCATGTGATCTTGTGATTATGGACGTCAAAATGCCAGAGATGGATGGACTTGTGACTTTAGAAAAGATCAAAGCCCACGACCCAGGGATCTGCGTTCTGATCATGACAGCACATTCTAACCTGACCGATGCCGTCAGAGCCATCAAAGAAGGCGCCTTTGATTATCTGGAAAAACCTGTGGAACCCAGTGATTTGGTAAAACTAGTAAACGAGGCCAATAAAGCTCGTCGTATGGTTTCTGACCTTAAAGTCAACGTGCCCATTTTTGATGATGACACTGAAACCAATATCGTAGGCTCTACCACACGTATGCGCGAAATCTTTAGTCTTGTTCACAAACTCGGTAACGTGGACACCACTGTCCTCATCCGTGGCGAGAACGGAACAGGCAAAGAGATGGTCGCACGCGCCATTCACTCTTTTTCTACACGTAAAAACGGTAAGTTCATTGCTATTAACTGTGGTGCCATCCCTGAAAATCTGATGGAGAGTGAACTTTTTGGACACGAAAAGGGCAGCTTTACAGGAGCCCATGAAAGAAAAATCGGAATGTTCCAAATTGCCAATAATGGAACTTTATTTCTGGATGAAATTGCAGAACTAAAACCTGAAATGCAGGTGAAACTCTTACGTGTTTTACAAGAAAAGTCTTTTATTCCTATTGGCAGTCATCGTGAAGTGAAAACCAATGCCCGCATCATCGCTGCCACCAATCAAAACTTAGAAAAGATGATTGAAGAAAAACGCTTTCGAGAAGATTTATTTTACCGCTTAAACGTCATGCCGATTTTTCTTCCCCCACTTCGTGAACGTTTGGATGACATTGAAAGTCTATGCTTACACTTCATCAATAAGTTTAACAAAGTACATAAAAAAAATATCCAAGGACTAAGTGCTGAGGCTATTGCAAATTTAAAAAACTACGATTGGCCAGGAAATATCCGCGAGCTTGAAAACGCCATTGAACGTGCCTTTGTCATCAGCCAAGGCAGTACACTTACGGTCACTGATCTACCTGAAAACATTATCAATCAGCAAGTTACAAAGATTGAAATGGAAGGTGGTCAATACACTGGACCAATGAACTATGATCGCTTTAAAGAGGATATGGAAAAAGAATTTATCATTAAGGCTCTTAAAGCCAATAATGGCAGAATCAATAAAACCGTAGCCCAGGCTAACATCCCCAAGAATACGCTTCTTAGAAAGATTAAAAAGTATGAAATTGACGTCAAAAAACTGATTGATTAAGCTTAATTGGTGATCAATTGTTTATTGACAAAATTTATCTTTTTTTACCTCTTCTGTTTTTTTCTTCTTTAGCTCATGCCAAAGCTAATTTTGAATACTCTGTCACCATGGGCGGTTGGGGTAAGGAGCAACTCACCTTCCGCAAAGACACCCATGAGATTTATCATCTTGTTGACAAGCTTAAAGGTAAAAAAAAATTTTCTAAATCTGAATACGAAAAAATATTAAAACAGTTTAGAAGCATCACAAGCAAGGGCGAAGCCTTGCCTGTGATCATTGACTCCTGTGGAAATTACGTCTTGGTTTTTGATAGTCATAAATCACAAATCACACACAAAGTCTGTTTTGTTGAAAATCCAAAACTCTCGGGACAACTTGGACGCTTATGGTCTCAGACTCGCAAGCGAGTGGCTCAATGATGCGACTGACTTGGCTTCTCATCATTCTCTATCCCCTATTAACTCATGCGCAGGAAGCCCCTCAATGTACCTTTGAGGACGTCACCAAAAACTGCAAGGCTTTAAAAGATCAAAAAGGAACACAATATATTTATCTAGATGACGGAACTTACTTCCGAAACCCTGAATACGATACATCATGGAAATCCTATATTTATCATTCCAATGTCCCTCCCGCCAGCATAAGCCCAGAACGTCAAATTGAAGTGAAAAACTTAGTGGAATATGTCAGACAGACTTTAATAGATAAGATCAGGCGCGGTCGCACGAACAGCAGCCTCTCTGCACTAGAGCGCAGTCAAATCCAACGCCTACAGACTATTGAATTTGATCTAAATATCAGTTTAAACGATCAACACCTATGCAGTTCTGCCTATCCCAATGCGGGATACTTTCAAGAGACCCATTCTTTTATGCTTTGCAAATCTGCAATGATGCAGCCCAATTCAGCACTTGTGGCAGCTATAGCCCATGAAATGGGTCACTCTATAGACATCTGCCGAATGCTGCAACCTTTGCAAAAAAAATATGGCGAATACGGAATAACAGCATTGAACGATAAAATTTTATTTAGAAATCAAAATCCACAGACTCAACCTACAATAACAGCCGCTGCCGTTTCAGTAGAGGATATCAAGAAGACTCCTGAGTTTATGTGTTTGTCACAAAAAGGATTTTTACAAGAGCCGAGTCAAAAAGAAAAAGAAGACCTGGCCAAGCAACTGGTCGATACTCAAAAAGAATCGGGCAAGACAAGTCTGAGTGATCAAGAACTTCAGGCCCATAACCTAAAACTGATGCAAGAGTATCCTTACTGCTTCAATTCAAAGTCGGCTCACAACACCATCAATGAAGCCGCCTGTGACATTTGGGCCAGTCACGCCCAAGGAGATTACATCAGTAAACACCCACCCAAAAATGACATCGAACGTATTGCTACATTTGGGGTTTTTATGAAAAATCTCTGTGGCCCACAAGATGAGCAAACCGCATCAACCTCAGGTGACAGTTCACACCCTGCATCTATAGATCGAGTCAATAAAATATTTTTAACCAATCCCAATATACAAAGCATGTTTGGTTGCACTCCTGCAGAACCTTCTTGTGATCCTCACGCAAGAAGCCCTCGATCTGGAACTTCTCGACGAGAGTCTTCGGTTGAAGGTACTGGAATCAGATAAACAGAATTAAATTCTCAATACAATAAGAATCTTTATCAAATAAATGGATTTCTATTACTACAAGCGTAGAGATTCGATTAAATAGTTTTTTTGCCAAGCAGATCAGAGCATAGGTTCGGGTAAGAACAGAGTTTTAGGCCACCAAAAAGATGGTGACCTAGGATCATGCGCCTACTTGGTTTGAACTTCCACAGTAGTTGTTGTCGCTTCGTTTTTCTTTTTGTAGCTGATCTGTACAAAACTGTTTTCTGGTGGCGCAGGGATCAATCTTAACATATTCCCACCCAAAAGTTTCCAATCTGTTTTGATCAGATTTCCTCTAGCATCTCGGACTGAAACCTTGATAGATGAGGCTTTGGCTGGTGGCGGATCTAATAGAATAGACTGATATAGAAGTCGGGTTTCTAAGTACTGACTGACCTTTTTAAGTTCAGACCCAAAGTTTGGATGACAGATGCTCACGCCAAAACCACCAGATAGAGAAGCTAGGGACCACACAAGAGTTCCATAGTTGGCTCCTGTACCAGATCTGCTTTCTTTTCTTTGAGCAGTAAGACAAGCAGAATCTCCTGGAGGAATTGCAATTACAAATCCAGTAATGTCTTCAGCATGAAGATTTAAACTACGTTTAACATAATCTAAGAACTCTAAAGGTTGGGTCGCACCCGCAAGACCTGTACTTAGCTCATCTTCATCAGTTAAAATAATAGGAACAAAGCTAGCTCCAGGTCTGAAAAAACCAGCGTTCGCTGTGTTACGCTTTTCAATGGCTTTCATTACAGCACGCATAGGCTCTTCGTCACACTCCGCTCCTGTGGCTGTACATGGAGAATCCACCTGATTGAGAATCGCACGGCTAAATAAAAGTGGCAAATTACTCATATTAGGTGCAAGATACTTTTCCCCAGCAGGACCTACTGCTTTTAAGTTACCATGAAAGCCTTCGTGATCATCATAACCTACTGCTGAGGCATCTGTATTGATAAAGCCAATCCTATAGTCAGCTCGTTCAATACTAGAAATGAAGTTTTGAAATTGCACTGAAATATTAGCTTGATCTCTTGCCATGCTTGTTGAGTTATCAACAACAAATAGGATGTCTACTTTTTTTCTCACTGTAGTCTGTTCAAATGTCGTCACATGTACAGAGTATTGATCTACTGTCGAACTGAATTCTTTTGAAGAATCACAGCCAAAGACGAAGCTCATCAAAGACAAAATGAATAATGTTTTCTGGATGTTCATAAAAACCCCTCACAGAGAGGTTTTCGGCTGGACCAAATGTCAGGCACAGGTACAAAGGTAGTGAACTAGACCTTTGTCAGATAATGTAAGATCACTAACCTTAGACCTGTCTCCAATATGGTGGATATCTCTAGAAATCTGTAGAAGTTTTTTACGACCTTTTTAAAGAGTGTAGTCGTCCTTTAATAGTACCAATCTTAACTTTGGCTTCAAATCCAATAGGGATTTTGTTTTCATCGTCTGTAAGCCAGATCAAAACGTCACCGTCTTGCTTCCAATCCCCGTCTATTTGAAATGTGGGTTTCACCACTATCGTGTCAAAACGACCTACACGTGTCTTTAAGACTTCTTTGCGTAATACTTTGGCCGTGACCACAATGTCTTTGCCCTTTTCTGCCACATGCATTTTATAGGTTGAGTCGACCTTTAAATCATACGTGCGTAATTTATAAAGTGCCGACAGCACATCTTGAGCCACGTCAGAATTTAATTTCCAAGACTGGTCCTCATGTTTTAGGTCCTTCCCTGTCTTTAATATCTTAGCTTGGTATCTTGCAGTTTTTGTGGACCAATTAAAAGAAGTCTGGATCTCTCTGACGTATTTGCTTTCTTCGCCATAGATTTTCATCAGATAGGGTTTCTGATGTTTTACTGACCAAAAAGATTCAGCATAGTCTTTAACAGAATAAAATAGAGAAAAGACTGAACTAGATAATGCCGTCACATAAAAGTGATAGGTCTGATCTCCTTGAATCTGTTTAAAGGGCTTCACCTCCATGGTCATCCTGCCTGCCTCTACAGCAAAGAACGCAATGGAATACACTACTTTTTCCCCTACATTAAAGGGAAACTTAGGAGTCTTACCCTCTGCCACAGGCACTTGAGCGCTCATGGTTTGATCTTTGGGTTTTTCTACAGCCTTAGGAGTGGTCTCTTTTTTAGGTGTGGTCTTAGGCGTCTCTTGGGACACTGGGGGCTTTGTTGATGATGCCTTCTTGGCAGTGTCTTTAGATGGAGTTCCTACGGGGGGTGTCTTAGTCTGCTCTGCAGGAGCTTCGACTTTCTTGACCGCAGAAGGTCCCGCCTCTTCTACAGCGCCTCCAGAGTCTTCTTGTGCCCCTTCCACCTGAGTGATTTCGTAAGGGCTTTCAATTCGGGTTTGCTTGCGCATCTCTTCCACTCTCTTGCTTTTAGACTGACAAGATACCAAAAGTAAACTCATTGAGATTATGGGTATTAAAAATATTTTTTCCATCTTCTATGTATCCACATCCAACTCTCTGGCCGCTCAGTGATCACTTTCTCGATCCAGGTATTATATTTTTGTGTCATATAGGACACGTTTTCATTCAAATCCTCAAAAGGAGCCTCTGTCTCAATGGCCTCATCCAAGGATACAATAACTTTCCCCTCTTTTCTATATGAATGAGCAGGAACAACCGTTGCATTAAACTTTAAAGCAAAATAGGCCAAAGAAGAATTTGTTCCTGTGGTGTGACCAAAAAAAGTAGACTTAATGCCTATAGGTGGATACGTGAACTGATCAATCACAAACAATAGTCCCTCATTTCTCTTTAAGGCCCTTACCACTTTTAACGAACTATTACTTGGGTCTAGATGCTGCAATCCTGATTTTTCACGAATGGAAAATAGCACATCGTTGATGAATTGATTTTTTACCTTTCTCCCAATGAGATACAGAGGATATTTCTCCATACATAGTCTGTATATAGAAAGCTCTCCGTTGCCTGTGTGAGTTCCTAAAATCAAAACTCCTTTGCCTTTTTTAAAAGCATTGTCTAAATGTTCTTTTCCCACAAGTTCCGTAATCTGATTGAGACGCCGCTGCGAGATATATGGAAAGTACGAATACTCTAAAGCTGAAAAAGCCCAATTATAAAAAGAATCAAAGGCGACTTTATTGATATAAGCTAAATCTTTATCGGGAAATGCTCTTTTAATATTATCTATCATGGCTAGTTTTCGGTGTGGCCGAATATAGTACCAAACCAGAGAGATGAAATACGCCAGCCCTCGTTTCATAAATCTTGGCAACAGATAAATAGGAAATAAAATAAGATGAGATAAGACTCTTTGCTCTAGTGACATAATAGCTATTCCTCAAAAAGTTCTTCTGAAATCTGTAACAGAGTGTCTTCAGGGATATCCACCGTTTGATGAGCCACAAAGAACTCATCAGCACCTTCAAATTTTTTAATCTTAATATAATCTTTAGTCGTACACACCAATTGAGCTTCATTTTGTTTTGCTAGGCTCAAACACCTTTGTATATCTTTTAAAGAAAAATCATAATGGTCAGGATAATCTTTCCTATAAATGTTTTTTACATTGGGAAAGTGTTTTTTTAAATCTTTAAAAAAAGTATCTGGTGCTCCAATAGCAGAGATCATCTGCAAGTGACCGTCATAGTTGACAGGTAAGGAGTCATGCTTTTCACTTCGCACGCTAGATATCTGGGCGTGAATTAAAGATATCTTGGCTGTGGGTGCAAATAACTTCAATCTGTTTTTCACAGAGTTGACTTTATTTTGTGATAGGTGCTGCCACTTCGTTAAAAATATATAATTCGCCCTTTTTAAAGAACTCAAAGGCTCACGCATCCTGCCCAAAGGCAAAAGCCCTGGTCTTTGTAGATATTGATGGACATCAAAGACCACAATATCCACATCTCTATGCAAGGCGCGATGTTGAAATCCATCATCTAAGATGAAAAAATCCAAGTTGGGATTTTGTCCTAAAGCCCAATCTCCTCCGCGTCGCCTTTGACTGTCTAAAATGATCTTCTGTTTGGGAAAACGTCCATAGATCATACTGGGTTCATCACCAAATTTTTGTGGCTCCGTGTCCGTATCTACCAACTGCGGATATCTTTTTTTGCGTGCCACTTGTGAGCCGTAACCCCTGCTGAGCACTGCAATCTGTTTTTGATTAAAAATGCGCATCAGTTCTAATACCACAGGAGTTTTACCTGTGCCGCCTGCACTTAAATTTCCTACACTGAGAACGGGTTTAGACAAACTCTTACCTTGGATGAGTTTCAAATCATAGGCGATATTTTTAAAGGCAACAGCAAAGCCCCATAACATGCTTAATGGCGATAAGATCACCCATTGCAACACTATTCCTACCACATGTCTTATCCATTTCATTCTTATCAACCCGTTTTAAAACTTTTTTTAGCTACAATATTCTTTTCTTCGCCATGTTTCTTAAACCTATTCATCACTTAAAATATGCTCTTATCTTACACCTGCACATCTTGATTCTTTTGTGAGAAATATTGTTTTAAGATCTTGACCACCTCAGTTGTTGCCGAGGTCTTTTGCATCTCTGCTTCAAGATGACTGTAGTCCTCTAGTAACCGTGTGTACCTCTCCGTCTTTTTCATCAACTCCAACACCTCTTCAGAGATCGCCTCTGGGTTGGCATCACCTTGAAATAACTCTGTCACCGCTTTTTTATTTAAAATCAAGTTGATCAAGCTGAAAAAAGGAATCTTAACCACTATACGTGCTAACCTTGCCGATAAGGGGTTCATTTTGTAAACTACCACTTGTGGTTTTTGCAACAGACCCACCTGCAAAGTCGCAGTTCCCGAAGCCGTGATCAGAAAATCACATAGATTTATCATGTCCCATGAATCACGCTTAATAAAGTGCAAGGGCAAATCACACTGAGCTGAAACCTGATTTTTAAGTACCTCTTGCGTAAAAGCAGGAGCCAGCAAAACGACAACCTGAAGATGGGGATGCACCGCTTTGATCTTCTGTGCTGCTTCTAACATTAAATTAAAATGTCGACTGACCTCAGAGTTTCGACTACCAGGCATCAACCCAAGCACTGGTCCCTCTTTCATATTCAAACTTCTTTTTAATTCTTGTACATCAATTTTTTTATTTAAAAAATCCTGCTTTTCTTCTAGAAGCGGATGTCCCACAAACGTGGCTTTGACTCCTAGATCTGCAAAAAATTTCTCTTCAAAAGGATGAATAGCTAAAGCATGGTCCACATAGGCCTTGATCTTCAGAGCCCGTTTTTTTCGCCATGCCCAGACCTTAGGTAAAACATAATACACCACAGGGATGTTTCTCGCTTTTAAGGCTTGGGCCAAATGCAGATTAAAACCACCATAGTCTAAAAGTAAGGCCACTTTTGGTGGGTGCTTGTCTACTTCTTCTAAAATGTCTTTTAAAGCTTGTCGGATCAGAGCTTGAATTTTAAATATCTCAAACAGTCCCATGACGGCCATGTCTTCACTGTGAGCCAGAGCCTCAAAGCCCTGACTTCGCATTTCTAAATTGCCCACACCCCAAAAGCGCACGTCATGACCTAATTCGTGCCGCAGACCTTGCATGACTCTTACAGCATACTTGCAGCTGGATTCCTCAGCAGCGACAACTAACACTGAAGGTGCATGGCTCATGCTTTGGCAATTCCTCTTTCCGAAGAACGGATAAATTGAAGAAGTTTTTCGATATCCGCGGTCATAGGCACTTCAGTTTGGATCTTTTCTAAAAGCTCTTCCATCGTGCCACTGCCTTTTAAAAGTATTCTTATCGCTTTGTGAATATTGGACACCTGCTCTTGAGAGAACCCCGAACGCTCCAGGCCAATCTTGTTAGTAACAGTGCTTACTGCGTAAAGTTGGCCTTCTAAACAGCGAACAATAGTATAGGGCAATACATCCTTATTCACAGCACTAATCCCTGTAATATAACTGTGTTCACCTAACCGAATAAACTGATTAAAGTTACATGCGCCACCAATCTTAACATGATCTTCAACAATAATATGGCCCGCAAAATTAGTCGAATTGGCTACGACCACATGGTCCCCAATCACACAATCATGGGCAATATGAACATAAGCCATAAAAAGACCATGACTGCCAATCTTAGTGATGCCAATACCTGTAGGAGTTCCTAAGTTGACCGTCGTGCATTCACGAAACACGTTATGGTCACCGATCTCCAGCTTGACCTTCTCATTCTTATATTTCAAATCCTGAGGTAAACCACCGATCACAGAACCTGGATAAAATACATTATCTTGACCGATTTTAATTTCGGCTTGCGCATTTCCAATCGTCACATGGCTTAACAGTTTACAGTGATCCCCTATTTCTACATCGCCGCTAATATAACAAAAAGGCCCGACTTCAACATGGGCCCCCAATTTCACAGAATTTTCTACGACTGAGCTAGGATGAATTTGTGCAGACATAAAATTAAGACTCCGATCTGGGAGTAGCATAGGCCCATAACACGGCTTCTGCTGCGATCTTTCCGTCCACCTCGGCCTGACAAGATAACTTTTTCATCTTACCTTTTTCAGCAATAATCTCTGAATAAAGCACCAAGGTGTCGCCAGGGGTGACTGGTTTTTTAAATTTTGCTTTTTCAACCCCTGCAATCATAAATTGCATTTCTGGGTCATCATCTAACTGATGGCCAATCGCACCCGCTTGAGCCATTGCCTCTAAGATCAGTACACCTGGCATCACTGGGTTATTTGGAAAATGACCATTAAAAAAATCTTCATTCATTGTGACATTTTTCATGGCTTTAACTTTACGTCCCACTCGTCCACCATTTGCGCTGGCAGAAATAGAGAGAACTCGATCCACAAGCAGAAACGGATATCTATGGGGAAGAATGTTCATGATCCCAACAACATCAATGTTTTCCATTTTAAAATCCAATTTTAAAGGTTAATAAAACTACTTACTTTTTTCGTAAGCTTTTACAATTTGGTTTGTCAGATTGATCTCTTCTTTAGCAAAAAGAACTAGATTATCAGCCTTTTCAAGAATGACGGTGTAACCTTCTTTTTTTGCAATAGCATCAATCTGCTTTCTTAAACCTTCAACGATAGGCTTAAGTAAACTTTCTTCTTTCATGCGCAATTCATTTTGGCTTTGCCCTAGCAGTTGTTGAAGCTCATAGAATTCTTTTTGAAGCTCACCTTGCTTTTGGCGTCTGGTGTTTTCGTCGTAAACGGTTTCTTTTTTTCTAAAGTCATCGCCTTTTTTCTTTAAAGCCGCTTCTCTTTTTTTAAGATCGTCTTCTTTAGTTTTGGCAATTTTTTCTAATTCTGATTTGGCTTTTTTACCTGTGCTTGTTTGCTGAATAGCTGCTTGCATGTCCACATAACCAATTTTGATTTCTGCGGCATTGGCCTTTACACTCATCACACCAAATGTAGATACTAGAGCTACGACAATAATCTTATTTACCACTTTAGAATTTAATGCTTTTAGATTCATTTTCACCTCACAGAAATGTAAATCTGTTAATTTAAACAATCTTCATATCATGAAGTTTCGTTAGGGTCTCTTAAAAAGTGGAATGGATAGAGAAGTCAAAGTTCATCTTTTTCTCCCCGTATCTCTCATCTGGATCTACTGGGAATCCCCACTCAAAACGCAGTGGGCCCATAGGCGAAATCCACCGTATACCAGCACCGTAGCTGCTCTTTAAACGGCTGACATTGAGGCTGTCATCGGCATGACCCACATCAAAAAAGACCACGCCCTTGATGCCTGCTTCTTTGACTAGACCCCACTCAAACTCGGCATTATAGTAAAATTGCTGCGTTCCGCCATAGGGTCGGTGCGCTAAATACCACGCATTAGGGGTACCCGTGAGCTGCACATAGGCTTGAGGCGAATACTTTCTTTTGGCCACGGTAAAGAAGTTATAACCACGTACAGAGTTAGGACCCCCAATTCGGTACAGCTGGTTAATGGGCACAATATTGTCTGATCCGTTAGCAAACAGCAAACCGTAAACCATGTTATTTCTAAAGATCAAAGAGCCATAAATAGGTCTGTAAAAGCGCGCATTCAAAAGTAACTCAGAATAGTTTAGGTCTCCGCCAATACCTGCATATTCAAAAGAGGCACTAGAGTAAAATCCATCCGTAGGAAACATGCGGTTGTTACGACGGTCATACTCTAAGGTGGCAGTCAAAGAGCTAGTAAAACCTTCTGAAGCCTTTTCAGCGGGGATAGGATAAATATCTCTTAAAGCATTGTCTCCAAACTCTAAGAAGGTCTTATCAAATTTGTAGCGCATGGAAGTCCGCCAGAAGTCCCCGTATCGTCGTCCTAAGCGCACAGCGGCTCCTGCACGACGCTCTCTGAAGTCAGGTAGTAAACGAATATTTTGGTACACATCAAATCCAAAAGACCAGTCTGTGTCCAAGAAAAAAGGATCGGTGTAATTGAGGTTAAATAAACGATCAATATTTTCAGTCCAGTTGATGCTCACGCCAAGACTTTCCCCGCGACCAAATAAGTTGATCTGGTTCATAGAACCTTGCACTGAGAACCCTTGCCAGCCCCCAAATCCTACTCCAAAGTTCAAAGTCCCTGTGCTGGTCTCTTCGACTTGAATATTTAAGTCCATTACATCTGAAGCACCGCCGCCCGCAGTAGTGGGTTGCATGTCGACATTTTTAAAGTAAGAAAGTCTATTGATGTTGGCGACAGATTCTCTTTTTTTAGTTTCGTTATACAGCTCGCCTTCAATCAAACGCACTTGTCTGCGAATGACTTTGTCACGAGTTTTGGTGTTGCCCGTGATTTTGATCTCGCCAATCTTGACCTTCTCGCCTTTATGAATATCAAAAACAATATCCATAATAGCGTCTTTATCATTCATAATAGGACGAGGAATGATATTGGCGTAAGCGTAACCTTCATCTCCATAAACAGCTTGAATGGCGGCCATGTCTTGCATGATTACTTGCTGAGAGAAGTACTCCTCTTTGTGCACTTTGATCAGCTCTAAAAATTCATCTCGAGTTTTTAGAAGGTCTCCACTAAATTCAATTCTACCGATCTTAAACTTAGGACCCTCTTCAAGTCTAAAAACAATCTCAATGCCTTTTTTATCAGGAGTGATATTGACTCGAGGAGGATCAATCTTCACTTGAGCATAACCTTCGTTTAAATATAAGAATCTGACCAGTTCTGCATCTCGCTCTAGTGCCTCTTCTTTGAACGCCCCACCCATACCAAACCAGCCTGTAGGTTTTGTGAGCATACGTGCGCTGAGGAAACTGTCACTGAGATTCTCATTCCCAATAAAGCGCACCTTTTTAATCTTAATCTTACTGCGTTCATCAATTTTGATCTTAAGTTTAACGGAACCTGGAGGCTCTTTAAGTTCTTCCACTTCATAGGTGGCGCGGGTTAAATAGTATCCCTTTTCTTCGTAGGCCTTTTGGATCTTACTGACCGCTTCATCTAAAAGATTTTTATCCAAGAGTTGAAAAGTTTTAACATTGATCACTTCACTCAGCTCATCATTGTCCAAAGACTTATTACCCAAAAATACAAGTTCGCTGATCACAGCTCGCTCGTCCACAATGTAGGTCAAATAGCCGTCGTTAAAATCTACTTTGATATGATTGAAAAATTGGGTCTCAAATAAGGTGCGGATGTCTTCGGCAACCTGTTTACGATCCAAAGTCTGACCCGCTTTAGATTTGATCTTGGTTAAAATGGCTTGGTCTTCGATACGTTGATTACCGTCTACACCAATAGACTTCACCACTTGTGCTTGCGACACAGAGGCCATTACAAATAGAGGCAGTATCAAACCTGAAAAAATCTTCATAAACTGTGAAATAACATAAGTTCTTACGCACAATTACGCAAAGGTTAAATGCTCCCACATCCCATCTTTCATTTCAATCACCCTGTCAAAACCAGCGGCAAACTGAAGGTCATGGGTCACGACCACAATAGAAGTGCCATATTTTTGGACTAATTCTTGGAATAAATGCTGTATTTGCTTTGTATTCCTTGCGTCAAGATTGCCCGTGGGCTCATCTGCAAGAATCAATTTGGGCTTAAGAACCAAGGCGCGCGCAATAGCCACCCTTTGCTGCTCCCCCCCACTCAATTGTGAAGGGTAGTGACCCAGTCTATGCCCCAAACCTAAATCTCTTAAAACCTTCTGGGCCTCTTCGGTGGCCTCACTGGTCGACATGCCTCGAATTCGGCATGGGATCATCACGTTCTCAAGGGCCGTGAACTCTTGTAAAAGATGATGAAACTGAAAGACAAATCCTAAGTTTTGATTTCGAAAGTCTGCCAGAGCTTGATCAGACCAACCTGTGACATTTTGTCCCTCAAAGATGATCTCTCCAGAAGTGGGGTTATCTAAAGTGCCTAGAATCTGCAAAAAGGTGCTTTTCCCCGCCCCTGATCCACCCACAATGGCGACACTTTCTGCTTTTCCAATTTGCAAATCCAGCCCATGCAGGATTGTCAAACTTGGTCCCTCTTGTTGCGGAAAACTTTTACGAATCTGATGAGCTTGCATAAGAACCGATGTCATACTTTACACCTCAAAACACTAATCATATCTTAAACCCTCCGCAGGCGGAAGTTGCACACTTTTTAACGCTGGGCTGAGTGTCGCCACAAAGCAGATCAAGAGCGACGCTATCAAAATAAATACTAAATCCAATGCGCTCGGTAGAATCACAAGAGCATTGAGTTGGTAAACTTCAGGAGGTAAAAACAAACCTGAGGCTAAAATTAAATTTAAAGTCCCAATCAACACGGCACCCAAAATCACTCCCGCAAAATACCCCAAAAGACCAATGCCCAGCCCTTGCAGTGTAAATATAAAATATATCTGTTTTGCTGTAAGTCCCAAAGTTCTTAGAATGCTGACATCCACCGTCTTTTTAAAAACATTTAAATACAGACCTGTTGTCAAATTGAACGCAGCAACAACAGTCATAATGGATAATACTAAAAACAAAACCACTCTTTCAAATTTAAGAGCTTCAAAAAGGCTACTGTTGGTCGCCTTCCAGGTTTGTGTAAGATAAGACAAATCAGATGCCATCAGCTCTCGTTGCACGCGATCTGCCTCTTCAGGATTTTTAAACTTAAATCTAATGCCTGTAGAGGCTAGGGATGAAAAGCCAATAAAGTCGCGCGCGTTCACAATGTCGGTTAAAATATAACGGTTGTTGTAATCATACTGTCCTAAGTCCAAAAGCCCTGCCACTTTTAAACGCTTCATCTTACGCCTTAACTGCCCATCCTGATCCGAGAAAGGCAAGACAATAGAAAACGAGTCACCAATTCCCACACCCAGTGATTGCGCAAGTCCCTTACCAATGTAGGCACTGTTATCTTGATCCACAACCTCTAGGCGGATGCCTCCTCCACCTGTCACTCGGTTTCCTATTCCTGAAACATTCTGATAAGACTCTGGGTCAAGTCCCTCAATCAAAGCTCCCACCAGTCGCCCTTTGTTCACTGCAAGGATCTCTTTATGCACAAAAGGAGAATGATGTGTGCCCTTAGGTAAAGTCACAACCTCTTGAATCTTTTGCATCTCGCTTTCAAGGTCATAGATCGGTAAAGACGCATTAGTTACAACTAAATGCCCAAAAGCATCAAACACCGAAGACTTCAGTGCGCGTTCATACCCGTTCACAATGGACATTCCTGCCATAAGAGTGGCCACACCCAAAGCTAAACTCAAAATAGAAAACAGTGTGGATAGATTAAATATCGCTTTTTTGACCGCAATAGTTCTGAGCACATACCACACTATCATTGCATCTGACCTAAGGTTTTAAGGTAACTGTCTACAAACTCTTGAATCTCACCATCTAAAACTCTTTCGGCTTGGGAACTTTCACAACCTGTTCTGTGGTCTTTCACCATTTTGTACGGATGTAGAACATAAGAGCGAATCTGACTGCCCCACTCATTGATCTTTTTCTGTGCATTCTGCTCGTCGATTTCTGCCTGACGTTTTTTAAGTTCTAAATCATAAAGAGCGGCTCTTAACATCTTCATCGCGCGATCTTTGTTAGAATGCTGAGAGCGTTCCTTCTGGCACTGCACCACTATGTTGGTAGGTATGTGAGTGATCCGAACTGCTGAATCTGTTCGGTTGACGTGCTGCCCTCCCGCACCACTGGCTCTGTAGGTATCAATGCGCAAATCCGAGTCTTCAATCTCAATTTCAATGTCGTCATCAATCTCTGGAGTGACAAACACCGAAGCAAAGCTGGTATGGCGACGTGCATTGGAATCAAAAGGACTGATACGCACTAAGCGGTGCACACCTGACTCCGCTTTCAGATAACCAAAAGCATAGAGTCCCGTCACAGAAAAGGTCACGGATTTAATTCCTGCCTCTTCGCCTTCGGTCATCTCCAAGACTTCTACAGAATAACCTTGGTCTTCTGCATAGCGAGTGTACATTCTGTATAGCATCGAAACCCAATCGCAAGCTTCTGTTCCGCCTGCGCCAGAGTTAATAGACACAAAGGCCGCATTCGCATCTGTAGGGCCATTTAAAAGTTTTTGCAGTTCTAATTTTTCAACCAGCTGATCCAGTGCTGACAACTCCGCCTTGGCCTCATCAAATGTTTTGGCATCGCCCTCTTCTTGGGCCATTTCAAATAATACTGCTAAATCCTCTGCACGTGACCACGCCTCAGACCATTCGTTAATGGTCTTTCTGAGTTCTGCCATCTCTTGATTTATTTTTTGTAAAAGGGCTGAGTTCTCCCAGACCTTGGGGCTTTGAGATCGTTCTTCTAGCTCACTTAAAGTTTTTTTCTTTTTATCAATGTCAAAGGTACCCCCGAAGCTCGGTCAGCTTCTGACTGACGTCTTCCAATATACCTTTTTGTTCTGAGAACTCGGTCTCTATACTCAAGCACAACCTCCGCATAACTTCGGGAATAGGCCTTCAGTTTAGAACCGAATGCTCTGAGGTTCAAGGCATGAGAGCAGCAAAGAGGGAGTCTTGCAGTTTGAACATCTCTTGGGCTTCTAAATCCACCTCATGGTCATAGCCCAGCAGATGCAGTATCCCATGCAGCACCATGTATCCATACTCATGTCGCTGAGACCATTTTTGTTTTTGAGCCTGTGCCACAATGACCTCAGGGCACAACACCAGTTCCCCGAGCTGCTCTTCAAAAAGATCTGAAAAGCTGAGAATGTCAGTGGCTTTATTTTTCCCACGATATTGTTTATTCAATTTTTTGATCGTCTTTGCATCCACAAAGACAATGCTTAGATCTTTTTTAAGCATGGAACTAAAATGAGGTCGTAATTTTTTTTTCTGAATGGCCTTTATACACTGAGGCACCCAAGTCAGAATAAACGCCTGAGGAACGCGATACTGATGTTGAAGATTGGTGATCGTAATTTCCATCTATTGATTGACCAGTTTTGCAGCATCAGGCTTATTTCCGTCTGAATCAGAAGATTTTTGTGTCTGACTGGACGTTGTTTTTTTATCGCCACCTTTGTGCTCATCAGGATATTCAACGCGATGGTGATACACTCCCAAAAGAATGCGGTAAAAGGCCTGTTTCATCAACGACACTTCTTCAAAATTCAAATCACACTCATCAAGCTGTTGCGCCACAAACTTCTTCTCGACTAAACTTTCCACCAAATAGTCCAATTTGGCTGCTGTAGGATCTTCCAAAGACCTTGCCGCAGCCTCAATGCTATCGGCCAGCATTAAAATGGCCGACTCTTTAAATTGAGGTTTGGGGCCTGGGTATTGAAAGTCAGCCTCTTTAATCAATTCAGGATGCTCAGCTCTCTGTAAGGCTCTGTTATAAAAATAGAAGACCGTGGTGGTCCCATGATGTTGACGAATCCCATCGGCAATCTCTCTTCCCAACTTGGCTTTCAATGCCATTTCGATACCATCTTTCACATGAGCCACAATGATGGTTTTACTTAGGTTGGGAGAAATATGATCATGAGGATTTTCTCCTGCTCTTTGGTTTTCCACAAAGTATGTCGGATGCTTCATTTTACCAATATCATGAAAGTACCCCATCACTTTATTTAATAAAGGGTTAGCTCCAATCTCTCTGGCCGCTGCCTCGCACATGCTCCCCACAACCATAGAGTGGTGGTAAGTCCCTGGGGCTTTGACCATCAGTTCCTGCAAAATGGGATGATTCATACTTGCTAAGTCTAAAAGTTTTAAGTTTGAGGTCACTCCAGAAAAATACTCAAAAACAGGCACAAGTAGAATGGTCAAGATAGAACTGAACACTCCGCCTGCGACAGCCGCAACAAGGACTGTCCCCCAAATCGAAAGTTCAAAAAATTCGATAGGGTGATTTACAATTCTAAAGGCCATCATACACACACCCGAACACAGTGCTGCAATAAATCCTGCCTTATAAACATCGTTTCTATTTGAACAGTAATAAATGGTTCGCAATGCCGCAAGGCCTGCAATAATAGAAAATACAAGTGTAGCAAAATTTTGTCCTGTTAAAAGCGACACACTGATGGAATTGAAAATCACATACACAATCAGCAAGTATGGCGAACGCGTTAAAAGACCCGCAATCAAAATAGGAAGCACAAAGGGTAAAGCCAAGTGCAACAGGTCTGGAGGAAAAACATCACCAAACTTTTGCACCAAGGAGGCATCATAAACAAAAAATAAAATCTTCCAGATCAATAGACTCATTAAAGAGACTGTAAAAAGCAAATACGTTCTATGGGTTAAGTTTCTTTCAATGTTTTTAAATGAACTTACCAGAGTAGAGGAGACAAAAATAAATAGAAAAAAGACAATGGCAGCACCAATAGGCAACGCTCCTCGATGCTCGTTGTTTTGTGCCTTACGAACATGATCAAACATGCGCACGTGCATGTCGTTGATGATGGCTCCTTCATTCACAATAATTTGGTTTTTTTCCACTAAAACTGTAACCGTCTGAATGCCTTTTACAGCAGCTTCTCTGCGGCTTTCTGTCAGCTCTTCATCATACACCACGTTGGGCTTCACCAGATTCATAGCCCAGTTCACCAATCGGCTTTGATCAATCTTACTAAACCGCGCCAACATAGCTGGCAGTTCGTCTTCTAAAGCACGGCGTTTATAAATGTCTCTGAGCTGGTTCACAGGTACCGTGATCTCTTCTCGACGTTGACCATTATGAGTGATCAGTAAGCTGACCTTTTTTTGGCCCGTCATAAAATGCTTTTCAGGGTGATCAGCAAGGTAGTTGCTTCCCCAGTTTTCAATGATCGTACGCAAAGCCAAACTGATTTCTGGTGAAAACCTATTATCAATCAACCACTCAAAAAGTCGCTCTGGAATCTCGTAGCCGATTCTTTTGTCAAAGTCCGCTTTTTGTTGCATCAGCTCTGCAGGTCCCAGCCCCTCAGATTGCAAGCGACGAAAAGATGCAAAAGCATCATATATGCGGTCTAAAGATAAATCGAACTCTCTTTTATCAAATCGAAAAACAGGCAGCACTTGGTTCTTTGCCGAGATCTTCTTGTTCTCTGTGGCTTCTAAGTCCTCAAAGGTGAAACTTATGGGGGACTTGATATTGCTCGTGGCAATCTCACCCTCTGCAATCGGTGCTTGGTAATCAAAGCTCGCAAACAAGATAAAAGAATAAATCAATGAAAACGCGGCCCAACTGGCAACATGACCTAAAGAGTATTTTTTATCTAAGGCAATCAAAGAACCAAAAAAGAAATTGTTCTCAAGCTTAAATTTACGCACCCACTTTTCAAAATTACGCGTTTGATCCGTGGATTCATATCGCTTGCGCCTTACAGTTTTAGGCTTTGACGTGTTCTTGCCTGTTAAATTATCCATACCACCTTCTGTTGACATCATGTTGCTTCGCCAAGGCATTCTTACCTAAAAACTCAAGAAAATCAGCTCTTAACATCATTTTATCGGCATTTTTCTCTAAAAATATCAGCCGTTTGATTTACATTTTCATCAGAATCAGCCAAGTTGAAGCATGACAAAAAAACATAAAAACTTAGACCAAAATCCAATGCAAAAGTCTTTTTCAATAGGCCATGCCCTCAGACACAACTTCGACTGGCCCAATGTCGGGGAAGTTCTTTTAAAAGTCAAAGAAGAGCTGACGGAACTAGAACAGAGCTTAACACAAGGCCGACCAGAGCAAGTCCATGAATTAGGAGATTTATTATTTACCATCGTGCAGGTGGCTAGACACCTTGATATCCCACCCGATGATGCTTTGGATCTTTGCAACCAAAGGCATCATCAACGTATGGAGTTTATGAAAAAATTGGCTGAAGAAGATGGATTGGTCTACGAGTCTTTAACTTTAGACACTCTCGAGACATACTGGGTTAAAGCTAAGACTTTCACAAAAAAAATAGAAGCTCAGCAGATTCAAAATTACTTAACTTCTCACTCTTTATCTTCGACGTAAGGTGCGTAAAAAACTTTGCGCATAAGAAACTTTAAATAAAAGACCTATAGCAAAATACACCACAACCACAGTAAATATCGTGGCTACTAAAATTAAATTTTTAGAGGCTAGGCGTTCCGCACTTTTCCAAAGCTCAAAGCCATACCAGCATAAGGCAAAGGTAGGAATATTCAGTAAGGCCAGCATAGGGAAAGACCTAAACATTTGCAAAGGGCTAATGTCTGTAACAATAATCCTAAACATCACAAATACAAAAATTAAGGCGGCCAAAGAAGAGATGGTGGTCGATAACACCAAACCCTGAACTCCCAAGTGGGACATCAAATAGGGAGCCAAAAAGATATGGATGACAATGGTGAGGCACGAACCTAAAGCAGGAAACAGGGTGTTCTTCACAGCATAAAACCCAGGAAGTAACAGCTTAGATGTTCCCGATATCAAAAGCAAAACCGCATACACCTGAACAAGGCTTCCTATGATCTGCATGTCGGCAAAGGTGTTTTGACCTGTCTTGAATAAAAAAGCGACTAAGGCTTCGGACAAGGTGAACAGTCCTATTGCCGCAGGAATCGCCAAAAAGTAATAGATTGAAGCAGTTTCATACAACTGATTTTTAAAACCACTAAGATCCTCTTCAGCCCAAAGAGAGGACAGCCTCGATAATAAAGCGGCTCCCAAACTGATCGCTAAAATAGACTGAGGCAGTTCAAGCAGGCGATCCGCTAAATATAAAAATGTGAGGTCAGACTGATTCAATGAACTGGCAAATCTGACGTTGATCATACCAATAAATTGCACAGCACCAATACCCACAAGACTTGGTGCCGTTCGCAATAACACCTTTAAAAAGTTAGGACTGAAAAATAAAAAATTAGGACGCGGAACAATTCGCATTTGATAGGCTTTAAAAAACACTGTGGCAAATTGTAAGAGCCCGCCCACGATCACAGCAACGGCTAAAACACTTCCTTTTACCCCTCCCACATCAAAGCCAAATAAAATTGTGAGAATCACACCCACATTGAACATGGCAGGAGCCACCCCTGGGAACCAAAACTCTTCGTTAGCGTTTAGCAGGGACATAAAAAACGCAAATTGGCTGACCAGAAACAGATAAAAGAACATGATACGAGCAAAGAACAAGGTGGTCTCAAAACGTTCTGTCCCCACAGGAAAATTCACTGACGACAAAAACCACTCCAAAAATTGAGGCATAAAGATGATGCCCAAAACTGAAACCACAAAAGACAGGATGAACAAAAAGGAGACCATCGCGCCTGCAAGCTCACCTTCTTTATTTTGCTTTTTTTTAAGCTCTACGTAGGCAGGAAGAAAGGCGACAGACAGGGCCCCTTCTCCTAAAAGAATCCGAAAGAAATTGGGCAACCTAAAGGCCGCAACAAAGATGTCTGTCATGGATGAATCGAAAAGCTGCACCATCAGACGGTCGCGCACAAACCCCAAGATACGGCTCAAAAGAGTCCCCATGGACATCAGCCCCGCCATCCTAGTAACAGATTGTTTTTTAAGGGTTTTTGGCAATCCCTGCTGTTGATTCTCCTGCAATTTTATCCCCCACCAGAGCCCTCAAATCCCTTATCTTTTAAGGTCTTAAGGCTTTTTTACGCCTAAAAATAGGAAATCTTGCCTATGCCAAGGACGTATGCTATCTACATTATCTTTAATTGAGAGCTTTGAAAAGGAAGGAATTTGAATGGCAAACCATAAGTCAGCTGCAAAAAGAGCAAGACAATCTATCAAGAAAAACACAGTCAACGGCAGAAGAAAAAGCATTGTTAGAACATCAGAAAAGAAACTTCGTGCAGCGATTGCAGCCAACAAGTCAGAAGACGCTCTTTCTTTATTAAAGACTTACACTAGCCTAGTTTATAAAGCGGCAAAGAAAAAAGTTTTCAGCAAAAATCTAGCTGCACGTAAAGTGTCTAGATTGTCTTCTCAGGTAAATTCCCTGAATTCATAATTGAACACGTTTGAATAATAAAATTTTCCAACCAAATCTTTGAAGAGACAGGCGAGCTCTTCAAAGCCCTGTCTGTGTCTAGCATCAGATTAAACACTTCTTCTATCTTCGAAACTGTCCATCGTTTACTTTGGTTTAAATACTCAGCTAAAAAGTAAGGCGACACGCCCACTTTGGTGCTCAGTTGTTTTTGCGACAAGTTCTGCGCCTGACCTTCAAGTAATTTTTTAAGAATCCGCATGTGTCGCGCAATCAAGGACAAAACTCCAATCTCATTTTGTCCTTGCTCAATCAATTGCTCAAGATAGTACAGCGACTGCGCCTTGTCCCCAGCCCCCACCGCATTGGTCAGGTCAAAAACATTTTCAATTCGCTTTTTAGAAACCACTTTTAAAATGTCATCTATAAACAGCGCGCGGTCTTCTGAGGCATAGTAAGTCTTAAGCTTTACAATTTCATTATTCAGTTCAGAAAGGTTGGCCCCTACCAAATGCAGCAGCTGCAAGGCTGCGCTTTGATCTAATTTTAAACTCTGTTGAGCCGCCATATAGTGAATCCAAGCAGGGATCTGATTATCATAGGGAGTTTTAAGCTCCACAATACTTGTGCTTGAAGACAGCCATTTGAAAAACTTTTTTCTCTTGTCGGCTTTGGATTCAAAAATAAAAACCACAACAGTTTTAAGCAGCCCCTTAGCAAAAGTCTCTTCAAAGATTTGCCAGTCCCCATCCTTTAAAAGATGAGCTTCTTTCACCACCACTAAACGGTGGGGGGCCATCATCGGTAATGTTTCAATGATATCCGCAATGTTAATGGCTTTAGTTTCACTGGCATAACAGCAGTCATAATTGAAATCCGAACCCTGCCCTTCGGCAAAAAAATGGTTCTTGATGGCTTCAGAAGCCTCTTGAATCAAGTAGGAGTCATCACCCATGATGGTGTAGGCGCTGCTAATTTTATTCTGTGCAAGACTCTGCTGTAATGTTCTTAAGTCCAAAGTCAAAAGTGCCTCTCCCCAAAATCACCAAAAATTTATGACATAAAAATGACTACACTTGGATTGTATCTGAATTCTGAGATTTTAAAAGCTTTCTGTTAAGCGTCCATACAGTTCGTGCATCATCACTTGCGCTAAGTTTTTAAGCACAGTTTGGCGCGCACTATGGTTATAGTTAGTATTGGCCGTATTGACCGCTTCAAGACCTATTTGTGGAGCATCATACAGTCGCTCATCTCTGAGCCACTGTTTCCACACCACTTTATTATCTTTAAGCATTTGCACTTCAACGGTCACACGCACCAGATACTCTGTGGTCAAAACCGTTCCTCGAGGCATAAACCTGACCCCAGAGTCTTTACTGAGCTGGTCTCTTTCTCTGGCATCTTGAATGGTTTGGATGTAGTCCACTCGAACAATACGCCCTTGCAGTTGGGCCTCAGCATGATCGGGGTTCACCACTCTGGCAATCTTTGAACGCACAATCTCTTCCCTTAAAGCATTGGCGAAGTACACTTCTGAGCCCGTTTCAAAAGTATCGTTGATAAATATAGGAATATAAATGCTCTTTACCCCTTCAGGTAAGGCTCTATGACCAAATCCCAACTGGTAGCCACAGCCTGACACTCCCATTAAAAAGATAAAAAAACATATATATTTCATAGATAAAACTTTATAATCCTACCAACTAAGGTTAGAACAAAAAACATGTCGCAAAGCAAACCAAATTTACTTTTTAGCCCAGGGCCCACGCTAGTTTCACCTCGAACGCTTCAGATTTTAAGCCAGCCCACTGGGCATCACCGCACCGCTGAGTTTCAGGCTCAATTTCGACAAGTTTTAGATTTATTAAAAAAACTTTATCAAACCCAAGAAGGCCATGTTTTCTGTCTGACCAGCACAGGAACGGGAGCGATGGAAGCCAGTGTCATCAATTTCTTAAACGCTTCAGAAAAAGTTTTGTATTACAACGCGGGTAAATTCGGAGAAAGATGGGGACAACTGGCACGCTGCTACGGTCTTGAGACCCATGAGCTGAAACAAGAGTGGGGACAAACTTTCCCTTTAGAATCCTTCGAGCAACTCTTAAAAACAGAAAAGTTCTCCGCCTTCTTCTTGCAAGCTTGTGAAACTTCTACGGCCACTTACCAGCCTCTTGCAGAAATTTCGGTTTTACTGAAAAAGTATCAACCCGACTGTCTTTTGGTTGTGGATGGGATTACAGCTGTAGGTGCTTATGACCTACCTATGGACCAACTTGGTATTGATATTTTAGTTTCAGGCTCTCAAAAAGCTTTGGGACTCCCAACAGGATTAGCTTTTTTAGGGGCCTCCCCTAGAGCTTTGACTAAAATGCTTTCGGTTACACAACCACGATTTTATTTTGATCTTCGTGCAGAAAAAAAGGCCAACGATCAAGACACCACGAACTTCAGTACTCCCGTAGCCCAGATCCTTGCTTTGAAATTTAAACTGGAATTTCTTTTCACCCAAGGACTGCAAAAGTACTTTTTAAAAACTCAAGCTTTACAAGAAAGCACCCTTCATTTTTTAAAAGACTTTGGATGCAGCATTTATAGCCAGTCCCCGAGTCCTTCCTTGACCGCATTTGGTCTACCGCAGGGCTCACCTACTGAGGCCTTTCAAAAACATCTTAAGGCTGATGGACTTTATCTGGCTGGAGGTCAGGATCATCTGAAAGGACACGTTTTACGGTGGGGGCACATGGGCGACATTTTGATCCAAGAACAAATCAAAGCCTATAAAATCTTTGCCACTCATATTGCACCTTTACTCTCCATGACCCCGTCTCAAAGCTTAGAGCTTGTAGATCAACATGCCTCCCGCTTGCAAACCCAAACTCTGATTGATGAGTGCTACCCGCAATGAAGGCGCAAGCTCCCTGTATCTTTGTCACCGAAGATTATCCGCAATGGGCCTTAACTCTATTGCGTACAGAATTGCCTAACTACAATGTGGTGCAAGGTTCTCTTGTAACACTGTTTGATAATCAAGAGTTATGCTCTTGTGTAGAGGCGCTACTGGTTCGCAGCACTAGCACAGTAGACCATAAACTTTTAAACTTCACCCCTCAATTGAAAGCTGTGGGGACAGCCACAAGTGGTTTTGATCACTTAGACCTTAAGGCTTTAAAAGAAAAAAACATTGTGGCTTTTCATACACCAGACGCCAACGCCGACTCTACTGCGGACCTGACTCTTTGGCATATTCTTTCCGTCTCTCGTTTTCTAAACACTTCGCAACTTAAAAAAGCACAGTGGCGCTCGAACCTGCCTCGAGGAAAAAACCTTCACTCTTTAAGTTTGGGTGTGCTCGGTATGGGGCGTATTGGAAGACGTGTGGCCCAACGTGCACAGGCCTTTGGCATGTCTATTTTTTACCATGACCCTTATATTGAACACGAAGAACTGGGGTCTGCGACATGGAATCTTGCGGCAGCTGAACCTCTAGGACTTTTAGAGCTCTTCACTCATTGTGATGTGATCACCTTGCATTTACCACTGACTGGAAAAACTCGTCATATTATCAACGAAAAGACTCTCGAGCATTTTGGAAATGATAAAATTCTTGTCAATTGCGCTCGCGGAGAACTGATTCAAACTTCTGCCCTATTAAAAGCCCTTGATACAGGAGTTCTTACCCACGCCGCCCTTGATACGTTTGAAGTCGAACCCCTTGAAGCCCTGTCTCCACTGCGAGAACACCCCCAAGTCCAATGGACCCCCCATATCGGTGCCTACACCGAACAGTCCTTTAACCGTTCTTGCCAAGAGGCGGTGGAGCTTCTCAGCAAATTTCTAAAATCAAACCAAATCCCACCCTCCACATTACCCCCAACCACCTTATGGGCTGAAGAGCTTTAACTTTCTCTGATGAGCCTCACCACTCTCCCCCTCCCGAGACCTCTTTCTTGGCGTCCGAGTCTGAATAGGATCGAAAATAGGAAGATTTTTTGGATAGAGTTGATCAAAATTCGAGTTCGGCTTGGCGCAGCTTTGCAACGGCAATGCTGTGCCAAACGTCACTGTCTGAGGATTTTGAATAACTCTATCCAAAAAATCTTCCTATTTTCGATCCTATTCAGACTCGGACGCCAAGAAAGGGGCCCACTTTGCTGGTTGTGTTATTCCATTTTATTAGTGGCCAAGGCTCAAGATTCGTTTAAAAATGAGGGCGCCGAATTTCACACATAAGGGGTAACACACTATGCCAGGTATTATCGTTGTAGGCTCACAATGGGGCGACGAAGGAAAAGGTAAAGTTGTCGATGTTTTTTCTGCCGAATCAGACTACGTGGTTCGCTATCAAGGTGGGGCTAACGCAGGTCACACGCTTGTGGTCGATGGCAAAAAGACAGTTTTGCATCTTGTGCCTTCAGGTGTTTTGCATAAAAATACAAAATGTTTAATCGCAGCAGGTGTTGTCCTTGATGTGGAACAGATGACCAAAGAGATCTCGGCTTTAAAAAAAGCAGGTTTGCTTGAGGATCACACCCAACTTGGAATTTCTGACGGAGCCACTGTGCTTTTAAGTTTTCATCGCCGCTTAGACATGGCCAGAGAGAAAGCTCTTAAAAATGAAAAGATTGGAACCACAGGTAAAGGCATTGGCCCTGCTTACGAAGACCGCGCTTCTCGCAGAGCCCTTTTATTTGGACACTTATTTTTACCCACCGAAATGTTACGCGAAAAGATTGAGCGCTCACTAAAAGAGAAGAACTTTCTCTTAGAAAACTTCTACGGCGAAGAGCCCATTTCTGTGGAAGAAGCGCTGAAAGAGGCGCAAACTTTTGCCGAAGAACTTGCTTCCTATCGCTGCAAAGACACCTCTTGGGTGGTTTACAAAGCCCTTAAGGACGGCAAAAAGGTCTTATTTGAAGGAGCTCAAGGTACTCTTCTTGATCTGACTCATGGAACTTATCCCTTTGTCACAAGCTCTTCGACCCTTGCAGGTTCAGCCTGCTCAGGAGTGGGCATTGGTCCTACCTTTATTCAAAAGGTCATTGGGATCACCAAAGCTTACACTACACGTGTTGGCTCAGGTCCTTTTCCCACCGAACTGCATGACGAATTAGGTGCTGAAATTCAAAGAAAAGGAGCCGAGTTTGGCGCCACCACAGGACGTCCTCGTCGTTGTGGATGGTTAGACCTTGTCGCCTTAAAGTACGCGATTCGCACGAATGGTTTAACTTCATTAGCGTTGATGAAAATGGATGTGCTCAGTGGTCTTGATGAGATCAAGGTGTGCACAGGTTATAAAACGCCCTCAGGCATCGTAGAAGAGTTTCCTATGTCTTCTTGGGGAATCACTGAAGTGGAACCTGTTTACGAAACCCTGAAGGGCTGGAGTGACCACATCGACCAGATTGAAAACTTTGAGGACTTGCCTCAAACTGCAAAAGATTATGTTAAGTTTATTGCCGAAAAAACAGACACCCCAGTGGGTGTAGTTTCTGTGGGACCAAGCCGTCAGCAGACTTTATGGCTTAGTCCTCTGTTTTAGCTATAAGTTTAATCATTTCAAAACTTTCTTAGGAAATTTTTGAAAAAAGATGCGAAAAGGGTTGACTATTTTCGCTCAAAATCACAATTTAGATTTTCTTTGATCCGTTAGCTCAGTTGGTAGAGCATCTCCCTTTTAAGGAGAGGGTCCATGGTTCGAGTCCATGACGGATCACCAGTTCTACTTGCTGGGCTGTCGAAATAAAAGTTGATTTCGAGAGTATCAAGTTGTCCAAGTTCCCTTCGTCTAGAGGCCTAGGACACGTCCCTTTCACGGATGAGACACGGGTTCGACTCCCGTAGGGAACGCCATCTTAAAATACAGCACCCAGAATACCATTAACCGTACCCCGAATACCGACCTGTATGGAGAATGGCACGGAGCTAGAGCAAGTCGATTAAATAATCAATGGAGAGTCGTAGGTCATTTTGAATTTAATTGGAACGAAGTCGCATTTGGATTATGCCCAGAAAGTAAAATAGATGAGTTTGAACAACTTGTGAATAACACCTTTCCATTTATTGATCCTGACTGGGACATTGATAAAATTCGTGAATACTTTCTTAAAAGGAAGCGTCATGATTTAGCTGAGGCTATTTAATTCATGCTTAAACACGCGCTTGCCATTGTGTATTTCTATTGGGCCCAATATTATGCCGCAGATTTTATTAACGCCTCGAAAGCTGAAAAAAAATGGGGAGTTAAAAAACTTGATAAAATACTTTTTCGAACAATAGATTCCTCTCAAAGAGCATCTATGGCTGTAGATATAATCAAACGCCAGCTATATGTTGGGGAGGATATGCTACAAGTACGCAAAGAACTCGGCACACCCGATAGTTACTTTTTTAGCGACACCATCTACGCCTATAAAATCATGGCTTTTCCTGGCAAAAATAAAGAGAACTGGCATCTTGTTTTTATACCCGATGAAAAACTTGAAAAAGTAAAAGAAGTCAAAATTCATAAGAAGTGCTGTTATAAAACACCCTAAGGTTTACTCTGCACCTACAGCACTTCCACCACGAGCTGCAGGAGCCACCAGCGATCCACTACTAGATTTAATCATAGGAGGTGCTCTCATAACTTCATTTCCAATCCCAAATTCTGCACGATATATCTGGCTCACACGCATTCCTTGTCTGACAATTTTACTGGCATTTATGGTTCGCAAAATTCCACCTGTGCATGCTTTTTCTAAATCCGAAATATAAGAAATGGAGTCCAAAGCTTTATACCTCTGCTCTTGATCTTTTATAGTGATCGCAAGGTCATCCACCTTTTCTTGGTAAAACTCTGGAATCAAAGCCAAATATTTCGACATCACTCCTTGCACGCGCAAGCCTCCATCATCATCACTGATTTTTTTGCAACTGATATCTGATCCAAAAACAGCAAGCATACGATTTTCTTTTAAAACATCCACAGAACTATTGCGTAAAGCCCTATCGTTAAAGGTCACATTGTTCAGGTCTATGCCTTCGCCAATTTTACAAGCAATATAACCCTCTTTAGACGCGATCACTCTGGTTGTGGTTTTCCCATCTTTATTAAGTGAATCCCAAAAAAAGACATCTTGGGTTGGATGCTTTTGCAGCGAATAACCTTCCATGTGACCCCGCAACCCAGGAACCCCATGATAGGGGGCCATCTCTTTATGGATATGAGCCAGACATTTTAAATCATGTTCTTTTTGATCGGTTTGTGCCTGAGCATCAGTAGCACATAGGAAAACCCCACAAACCAAAGATAATATTACGCACAAGCTAGTTCTGTATGTCATTCCCATATCCTATCCCAATTTTTTCACAACAACGACGTAGTTTTACCTTCGGTATTTATAGACGTGTCCTTAAGTTTTAAGTGACTCATTTTGAAATTTGTAGGCACACTTATTGATACCGTAGGCCCAAGTGCTGTATGCTGGCGAGTATGTCAGAATCCTCTTATCAGCTTAAAAACAGTATTGACCCTCATTTTGTGGGACAACTTTCTCAAGAACTTCGCAAACACTGCTCTTTGTTTGATGGCACAGCTTTTAAAAAGACCACTCTTCATAAACAGTGGTCACAACTTGAACTTAAACAACGTATTGAAACTGTGGCCAGAAATATTCATGCACATCTGTCACTGACTTATCCCCAACAGATTGACGTGTTGATGAAAGTCGCACCGCAGTTTCAGGGATTGCAAGGCTTGGTCTTCCCAGAGTTTGTGAGTCTCTTTGGTTTACAAAACGAAAAAACCTCTTTAAAGGCTCTTAAGTTCTTCACACACTTTTCTACATCTGAATTTGCCATCCGTCATTTCATTCGCCAGAACACCCCAAGCACTATGAAGCACATGCAGGAGTGGTCTAAAGATAAAAACGAACATATACGACGCCTATCCTCAGAGGGCTGCCGTCCGCGACTGCCTTGGTCCTTTAAACTGCCCGAGCTGATCGCAGACCCCAGTCGTTCTGTTCAAATTCTTGAAAACCTCATCGAAGATGGGTCCTTGTATGTAAGAAAAAGTGTAGCCAATCATCTGAATGATATTTCCAAAGACCATCCTGAACTGGCTTTAAAACTTGCAACACGATGGTTGAAAAATAAAAACGATCACACAAGGTGGATTGTCAAACATGGCCTAAGAACTTTACTCAAGGCCCGAAACCCTGAGGCTTTAAAACTTTTTGGAGTTCATAATGCCAATCACATTTCAGTTCATAAATTTAAAACCACTAAAAAACAGTTTAAAATTGGCGAGCATGTGGAGTTTTCTTTTGAACTTAAAAATAGCAGTCAGGCCTCTAAAGACCTGCGCATTGAGTATGTCATCCACTATGTCAAAAAATCAGGCGGCCAGTCGGCTAAAGTCTTTAAACTTGCAGAAAAGACTTTTCCTAGTGGCACTCACTCCTTACAAAGACGGCACCCCCTAAAACCCATGACCACCCGTCAACACTATCCAGGGACCCATAAAATAGAAATTGTGGTCAACGGGACTCGTTTGACCACAACTACTTTTGTTTTGAAAAAATAAAATATTTTAAATGATTACAGACGTGTGTGACGTGTCCAAATCTTAGCTGAACCGCCATTCTTAAAGGCTTCACGAATCCAAAGGTTTAAAGTTTTAGCGTCGTTTCTGCCACCTGTACACACCATGCGGATGCAACCATGAGACTCTCTACGTCCTGTTACGTGTCCACAGTGAGTCGCGTAACCAGATTTTCCACCACTGCTATTTTTGATAAAAGCCGCCCAAGGCATAGAGTCCCCGAATCTGTTTTTATAGTGTTGGTGTAAATGACTGGGATGGTAAGAGCGCGCTTCAAAAGCAGGTGTGTAACCACCCACAAACTCAGTACCATAATGTGGACGACCTGGTGATACTCTCCATCTAGCAATATGAATATCATTCAAATAAATATCTGCACGGAAGCATTCTGAGTCTTTACAAAGGGATGGAGTCTCACGTTTCAAATCAAAAACGTCCACCTGTACAGTTTTAATCACAGCAGGAATCAAATCGGGTCTATCCCAAACTGTACTCACATTGGCCCAAGAGTTTTGGACCGCAAAAAACGCTACAGTCGCAATCATTGCTTTACCGAATAACTTCATGTTTTCTCCTCATTTATTTTATGGCTATTGCCAGCTTTAGTTTAAATGGTCATTTGCTTCGTATTTGCTTGTTGTGGGCTTGTTTTAAAGGAAAGAGACGTTTTTTGTCAATTTTGATGGCAAGTTGTGAAAAACTTATAGGCCTTGATTGTGTCAGCATTCCATTAAGTTGTTATTACAAAACCCCTTTAGGGAGTTCACATTTGCACCACATCTTGGTACTAAGCTTGCAAGCTAAAAGAGTCTATTTTTTAACATGTTAGAGGCTTTAAGGAGTTTATTTTGAAACGCATACTTGCCCCTTTACTCGTTGCCTGCGCTATGCTTTGCCAGTCCCTTGTGGCCTTCGCACAAAATCAACCTTCTGCCGATAACATCAATACGTTTGTGGTCGATGTAGATCCACGCGCAAAAACAAAACTTGTTTTTACAATTCATGAAAGCGACCTGTCTTTATCTGCAAAAAATCTTACGGAATTACTTAACAGTTTACCCCGAGCTGCTGAAATCAACCTAGTGCTTGGAACTCAAGAAAATGAAAACGAGATCACTAGACGCCTACATAAAGGCATCCAAGATGCAGACAAACGTGGAGTTCGTGTCAATGTTATGCCTTTTGATGTGAACATTGCAGAAGGTGCCATTCGCTCAGACATTGCAGCTCCCATCGCTCAGATTGAAATGGTAGAAGAACTCAGTACACGCGAACTTAATGAACGTAATACCATCGTCACCACACGCGCAACTTTAGGTTCAGTAGCTCGTGACTTTAAGAACATGCAGTGGAAGGGCTTAATCACCGCCACACTGATCACTGGAGCTGGGGCTCAGTATGGGGCCAGCGTCATTGGACCTTCTTGGGTCTTAGCCGCAGACTCACCCATCAGCTACCAAATCACCTCTGCCTTTGTGAGTACTGTATTGCTGTATTGGATGCCTAGAAAATCCGAGTCCATTCATAATTTTTATAAACTCAGCTACGAATACATCCGCTCAGGCCGTTACATTATACCTAGCTTAATTTCTAAAGACTTTAGCCTGCCCAATCCTAGCCCTAAAGGCCAAATGATCACCACTGCTGTTTTTGGTGGGATTCTCGCACCCGTCGCCATCAACACCCTTACTCATGGTTTAGCCTTAGGGTTCGATGCTCTCTCCTATCCAGAATTTCAATCTGTGTTGCTGAGAAACTCCCTGATGATAGGAGCCGCCAGCACTCCCTGGAGTGTCTTTGCTTATAACCTGCGGACCAAAACTAATATGACAGACGTATGGGCAACAACAATCCGAACCGCCACCATCTTGGGGATTGGCTTTGCTGCTATGAATGGAACTGGAGTTACAGAACACTATTTATACGGTTATTCCTTAAACTGGTCTGAGTATATGCTTTTGGCCACTGGAACTCTTGGCATCTTAGCCAATAAATATGGGATTCCATTTTTGAATAAAGTCGAACACACTTTGTGGTTTCAATATCTCAACCGCAACATGGAGTATTTGGTCAACTTACCAGAAAATGCACTTCGACTTTTAAGAGGCAAAGCTCCCACGCACACGTATTGGAACACCAGAAAGATCAAACGCTCTTTAAGATGCGTCAAATTCTTATCCATGTCTGCCCAATAGAGACCACAATATCTCGTAATAATTCTATTATGAATTTTGACGTACTTATACCACAACCGCTATTACAAAATAGCGGCGTCTATGGCTCTGTGAAAATAGAAATTTAATCTATGTGAATGACCTTGTTCTTATCAGGCATCACAGAAATGCTAAGAGGCTTTTGAGTTTGTTTACTTTGCTCTAGCTTTTTTAAAAATCCATCTGCTTTACCTGCATCTAAGGTGTAAATGGCGGCGTGCTTCTGAAATGTGATTCTTAAACTGCCGTCATCTAACATGTCCACGCTGCGAACTACATCTTTAAAATTTATAGACTTCATGGCTTGATTCATAATGTGATCTTGTTTTGTAATGCTTCGACCAATCATACTGTAACACACAGTACCCCAAAGGATGGGCAGGATCATGCTACTATAAAATATAATCTTCACTTGTGACCCCCTCTAGCCGAGCACGTTCTAATTCTTTATATAATTCCAAAGTGGTCTCCATGTCGACCAAATCCTGAATCAAATAGTCTCTTAGCTCTTCAGAATTTGAAATGTCACCAGGAGTGTAAACAAATCTTAAGGTGTTATAAGATTCGCTGACACGTCCTGTGCGGTGCCCCACCATGGCTCCCACCCAATCTATATAACTTGCTGGATCATCAAAAAGAGAAGGGTCAAAAATCATTAAGGTCATGTCCTCCTCTGACTCTGTGGACGATGCCGAGGATTTAGACCCCTCAGCCAAAGGCAGTGGCGTGGGTTTTATATCTTTCACATATAGAGCTGGTGCCACGTGGTACCACCACTCCACCCAACCACGAGGGTGGTTAGGAGTTTCTACCCTAAGGTCACCAATCACAAAACTTTTAATGGTGAAGATCCCTCTTTGCTCCAGTAGTAAAGACATTTTGTGTGCTCTGGCATAGCAGCCATCATCAGGAAACTTAAAAGGGATACGCGGGTGGTTCGCCAGCTGGTCAAACAGCTCTTGCATAAAGGCATAAGAGATCACACTGACTTCTGTGGTTTCTCCGTTGTAAGTTTCGACTTGAGTTTTTCCAATGCTGCGATCAATAGAGGCCCAGACTGTGGTGACACTCAAGACCGCCGATAACACTCCCACCCATGTAGCTCTGACAAACAGCTTAGCCATAATTCCCCCCCTAAGCTTGATAGGTAAGAATTACAGCATTTGATTTAGAAACACACAATAGGCAAAATCCGTACAATATGGATCTACACAAAAACTTCAAACTTTTCTTAATGGGGTGGGGATAATGTGAGGACTTTAGAACTCAAAAAGCCACATACTTCTATAGTTCTGCGCTCTTTTTGGGCAAACTGGATTCATCAATGGTGATTTCAATCTCAACTCTTCTATTCTTTTTACGCCCTTCGTCAGTATTGTTGGCCGCAATGGGTTGAGTTTCCCCCATTCCGTATGTGGTGATGACGTCGGCGGGCACTCCGATTTCCGCCAGTTTACGCTTTACAGCCTCAGAACGTTTACGCGACAGCTCTGCATTCTCTTGAGCATTCCCTTCTGTATCGGTGTGGCTCACAATTCTCAAACGGCTTTCGGGGTACTTCTTAATAATCTGTGCGATACTTTCAATGCGCTTAGACGCTTGTGGTCTAAAATTAACAGCGGCAGATTCGAATAAATAATCCCCTTGCAATTCCGCAATGATCCCATGTTCAGTCCGTCGTGTGCTAGCATGCGCAGCAAGCTCCTGAGCCTGCTGATCTAAGCGTTTACTGGCCAGACTGTCTATGTTGACCGAAGTCGGAGCGTTGCTTTCAGTTGGGCCACTGGGAGTCTTTTCTTTAATACCTGTAGAGCTTTGGGGCGTAGGCGCCTTGCGCACAGGCGAGGGATTTGTGCTCTTCTTCTCCATCAATATGGAGCACCCAAGGAGAGTCATCAACAAAAAATAAACCACAGAAACTGAGATTATTTTTTTCAGATTTGACATAACTTTCCTCCCCAAGCGATATCTTTCTGGGTATTTTAGTTTTTTGTTTATGTAAGAACAAGTCTCTTAAGCTAAGGAAATTGAAATTTTTATGAAAGACCTGCAAATCAAAGCTCTTTTTTTTACATTCCCACTTGTTCTGCTAGGACTTATCGGCTGTCAAAATTCCGCCAAAAAAGATTGCGAAGAAAAAAACTGGCGACAACAAGCCTACATGGATGCCCTAAACGGCATTCCCCTTAAAAACTTCAAACAAATACAAGAGCAATGCCAAAAGCGTTTTGATATCGAAATCCAAAACGAGATCTACAAAGAGGGTTATGATTTAGGTTTAGTTAAACTGTGCACTCGAGAACAAGGTTTTGAGTTTGGCATCAACGGCAAAGAGTATTTTGGTACGTGTCCAGAACGAGATGAGGACGCTTTTTTAAAATCTTACCGCCTAGGAAGATTAGAATATTTAAAAAAACTACGCCAACAGCTGAACTCTGAAATTCAGGAGTCCGAAGGACGTGTCTGGCGTAAACAAAACGAATACGAACTGGAGGCTAACAGCAACCCCACCGCTGCTCGTGAAGCCTACGACGTGCTTGAATCCTACAGGTCAGAACTCTTAAGACTTCAAGAAGAACAAACCCGCCTCAACAAACGCATCACCGACCTCGAGGCCATGCTCAAAAAGTTTCCTTCCACTACCCACTAACTTAGTGGCGAGTAACGTTGGTGGGGGTCATGTTGGTAAGAACTTTGCCTCTAATGATTTCTTCTTGGGCGGCCTCTCTGACGTCTAGGATTTTAACTTCAAACTGTAGGGTTTCACCAGCTAAGGGATGATTTCCATCAACTAAAACATGGTCACCTTGAATGTCTAAAACATGCAGTGCTAGATGCTCGCCCTTTGGACCACGGGATTCAAACTTCATTCCCTTTTCAATGGAAACGTCTTTAGGAAACTGTTCTCTATCCATTTGGATGACAAGTTCTGTACGATACTCTCCATGGGCCTCTTCAGGGGCAAAAATAAATTGCCCCATAAAGCCCTCGGTCTCGCCTAAAATTTTGTCTTCTAAAACTTGCAGGATTTGCCCATGTCCTACCAAAAACTCAACAGGATCTTCAGGAGACCTGACTTCTAAAAGTCTCCCGTCTTTATTAAAAATAGAATAGGCCAACGACACCACTTTATTCTTTTCGACTTTCATGTTGTCCTCCTAGCCTTGCAGTCCTTATTTAAGTGTACCTTTTCCTAGCAGAGATAAAAACCGATTTCTGGAAATATATCTGGCTCCCAGTTGCTTTGTAAATGGGGTCACCATTTGTGTATCAATCCAAGACATGCCCTCTTGAGAGAGCACGTTCACCATCTGTGACAGTGCAAACTTCGACGCCTCACTGACAGTATAAAACATGCTTTCCGCACTGAAGTAGTGATTCACTTTAACCCCGTACACTCCTCCCACAAGTTGGCCATCAAGATGGGTTTCAAAACTGTGCACCCAACCCTGCTTTTGCAATTCCACATAGGTGTCTATCAGGTCTTTGGTGATCCAAGTGTCTCGTTCCATCTTTTTTTTTACCTCAGCACAGAGTTCTATAAAGGCACGAAAGTCATGGTTGATTTTAAGTTCAAAGTTGTGTTTACGAAAAGCCTTATGCGTGGAACGACTTAAAGTAAAATCATCAAATTTTAACACGCCCCTTTCTGGTGGACTAAACCAAAAGATGGACTGTTCAGACTCAGGCCAAGGAAACACACCATGATGATACGCCTCCACCACCTGTTCGGGGTGAATATAAGGCGTCCATGTGACAATCCCTGACTCATCAATAGGTTCGTAATGCTCAAAATAGGAGCCCATCAGGGTCTCTCCAAAAAATAATCTACGATGTCTTTGCGCATTTCCACACTTCCCAGAGGAGGGTCCAACTCGGATTTATACTTTTCAAACAGCTGAACCAGATCAAGCAATCTGAGTTGTGCCGATTTTTTTCTTTTTTCGTGCAAAGCCTTATCCATATCTGGAATTTTTCGTAACTCAGAAATATTTTGAGTCGTGACATTCCCCAATGTGTCCACCTGCAAAAGGTCCCAACGCTTTAACAGATTCAAAGTGGTTTCGACGCGATAGTCTCTTTTATTATAAAAATTCAGTTTCTCACGTAAAAAATCAGCCCCTTCTTGCACAAATCGTTGAGGGTAATCTTGAATATGTTGGTACAGACTATAAATAAAGTCAGGTTCTGGATGGTTCCACTTCAAAAAGTCCATGTGAATGCTAACATCATCGGAATCATAAAAAGCTTCAGCCCAAGACTCCAAACCATCACGTCCTGCACGCCCCACCTCTTGAAAATAAGCCTCGATAGATTGGGGAATCTCGTAATGCAAAACTGCACGAATGTTGGGTTTGTTCACCCCCAAACCAAAAGCAGGAGTGGCTAGTATCAGAGACTCTTCTTCACTAAAAAACTTCTTCTGATTTTTTAATTTGATATGGGAGGGCAGCTGTCCATGATATTTGGTGTGAGAAAACCCTAAAGCTTGCACCTGTTCTGAAACTCTTTCTAAAGTTTGTACCAAAGAAAAGTAAACAATCTTTGGCCCCTCAAGATTTGTGGCCCAATACGACAGTCGCCTCAGTTTATCCGCCTCTCCGTAGGCCTGATACACATTCAAATTCAGGTTCGGGCGATCCACAGGAGCTTGATACTCAAACCACTTTGGCGTTGTGGTCCGCCCCAAAACCTCGCGAATCTCTGTTTTCACCCGAGCAGTGGCCGTGGCTGTCAATGCCAGCACAGGAGGAGCGCCCATCTTAGTGTGAAACTCGGGAATCCTTGTATAGTCAGGACGGAAATCATGCCCCCACTGGGACAGACAGTGGGCCTCATCGATGACCAGATACTGCACCCGCGTCTGGGATAAGGCCTCCCATGCCTGCTCCTGAAGCAGTCTTTCTGGGGTCATGAGGATCAGACGGAAGTCGGCCATGTGCCGCCAAAACTCTGTGCGCTTCTGGGTAGGCATAGCTGAATGAATTTTCCCGACCTTTAAACCCAATGCCTTGGCCTGCTCATACTGGTCATCAATCAAAGCCACTAGAGGGGAAATCACCAGAACGCATCCTGTCTCCAGTGTGGAGGCCAGAAATTGATAAATCAGGCTCTTACCACCCCCCGTTGGCATGATCGTCAGCGTGTTCTCACCTGCCAGAGCAGCTCTGAGAGTCTCTTCTTGGCCAGGGCGGAAGGAGGGCTTATTGAACTTTGCTTGCAGAATCTGGATTAGGTCCATGCCCTAACCATAACACATCAAATCTTAGTCTAAACCTGATTTTCTTTGCATTGCCTTACTTTTTTTTTGATGCTAATTAAAATAGTTCAGCAAAAAGCAACATATATAGTTATTAACAAGGAGCACGCCTGATGGCTAAAAAATGGGATATTACAAAGGTCCGAAATTTTGGGATCTCTGCACATATTGACTCGGGAAAAACAACACTATCTGAACGTATTTTGTTCTACACTGGTAAAATTCACGCCATCCATGACGTTCGTGGTAAAGACGGCGTCGGTGCAAAAATGGATCACATGGAACTTGAAAGAGAGCGTGGGATCACTATTCAATCTGCAGCGACCAACGTGCAATGGAAAGATCATGAGATGAATCTGATTGATACTCCAGGACACGTGGACTTTACTGTGGAAGTGGAAAGATCTCTTCGCGTATTAGACGGCGCGATCCTTGTACTTTGCGGTGTTGCTGGTGTGCAATCTCAGTCTTTCACTGTGGACCGTCAGATGAGACGTTACAATGTTCCCAGAATGGCTTTCGTGAACAAACTCGACAGACAGGGCGCTAACCCTTACAGAGTTTGCCAAGCCCTACGCGAAAAACTAGGTCACAACTCTGTGATGCACGTCCTTCCTATTGGACTTGAAGACAAACACGTAGGTCATGTTGATCTTGTCACTATGAAAGCCTATTACTTTGAAGGCGATAATGGCCTTGATATTCGTGAAGCAGAAATTCCAGCGGATATGGTCGATGATGCTCAAAAGTATAGAAAAATCCTTATTGAAGCTGCCGCAGATTTTGATGATGACCTTATGGAAAAGGCCTTAATGGAAGAGGAGCCTACAGAAGCGGAATTGCGCGCTGCTATTAAAAAAGGTGTTCTTGCACTTAAATTAACACCTGTATTCTGCGGTTCTGCGTACAAAAACGTAGGTGTTCAACGTCTATTAGATGCCATCACTTACTATCTTCCTAACCCTACAGAAGTTGTAAACACTGGTCTTGACCAAGATAACAACGAAGCGTCCATCGTGCTTCAACCAGATGCAGAAGCTCCACTTGTAGCTCTTGCGTTTAAACTTGAAGAAGGTCGCTACGGTCAATTGACTTACATGCGTATTTATCAAGGTACACTTAAAAAAGGCGAATTCATTTACAATATGAATGGCAACAAAAAAGTAAAAGTTCCACGTGTTGTACGCATGAACTCTGATGAGATGATTGATATCGAAGAAGCCAGCGCTGGAGACATCGTAGCTTTATTTGGTGTAGACTGCGCTTCAGGTGACACCTTCACCGATGGTCGAGCCAACATCACTATGACTTCTATGTTTGTACCTAACTCTGTAATTTCTCTTTCTATTAAACCTAAAGATAAAACACAGACAGCTAACTTTGCGAAAGCTCTTAATAAGTTCACAAAAGAAGACCCTACTTTCCGCGTAAGCCGTGATGAAGAGTCTAACGAGACGATCATTTCTGGAATGGGTGAACTTCACTTAGAAGTTTACGTAGAAAGAATGGCCAGAGAATTTAAGTGTGAAGTGGTTACAGGCGCTCCGCAAGTGGCTTACCGCGAATCTATCTCTATGCCTGCTGAATATGATTACACTCATAAAAAGCAAACTGGGGGTTCTGGTCAATACGCAAAAGTTGTGGGTAGCATTGAGCCTATGGACCCCAACTCTGAACAGATTTATGAATTTAGCAACAACGTAACAGGTGGTCGTATCCCTAAAGAATATATCCCTGCCTGTGACAAAGGTTTCCAAGAGCAAATGACTAAAGGAGCTTTAATCGGATTCCCTATCGTAGGTGTAAAAGTCAATCTTAACGACGGTGCTTACCATGATGTGGACTCTAGTGAAATGGCCTTTAGAATTTGTGCCATGGCCGCCTTCCGCGAAGCATACATGAAAGCCAAGCCTCAAGCTTTAGAGCCTATCATGAAAGTGGAAGTGACTGCTCCTGAAGAATTCCAAGGTGCGGTGATGGGTCAGATCAACCAACGTCGTGGTATGATTGCAGGAACTCAAACTCAAGAAGCTATGGTGACCATCGAAGCTGATGTGCCACTTTCTGAAATGTTTGGTTACTCCACAGAGCTACGTTCTGCCACTCAAGGTAAAGGGGAATTTACAATGGAATTTGCTAAGTATGCTCCCGCTCCAAGAAACATCCAGGAAGAGCTTGTAAAAGAATATCAAAAGAGACGTGAGGAAGAGAACAAGTAAGGTTTTTGAGAGGCCTATCATTGGTGTCTCTTGAATAGGATTTTAAAACTCTAAATGGACGGGGAAGCTTTATAAGTTTCCCCGTTTTTTTATCTTCTAGGGGCACCCATCCCCGCTCCGCAAAGCCAGACTTTTTTATAACCTAGCCTAATATTCATAAGCTCTAAAACGACAAGCACCCTCACAAGATCTAGTGCCTTAACTGCTTGATATTTCTATATAATTTTCAAACATACATCATATTTTAGCTTAAAAAACTGGCGTTTTTGCTAAAAAAACAAAATATTATGTTTCGTCGCTGTATTGACGTATCATTTTGATCAGCTTATTAAAATAAGATACGAGTTATGACGATAAGTCATATAAGGAGTATGAATATTATATGGACGACGATACGATTCCGCAGATGAAGAGGCTTCTGCCTCCCTCTGCCAACGATGAAGTCTCTCTTCCCTTTCAATCTTTCCAAAGAACGAATACGGACAATAGCAAAAAGCTTGGACTCTTAACCTTAAGTAGGCATCCATGGCTTTGCTAATCACTTATATTACGATCACTTTAGTAGCCTCTTTTATATGTTCCATGCTTGAAGCCATGCTGCTGTCTATAAGTCCAGCTCACATCGCTTTAGTGACTAAAGAGAATCCAAAACTTGGGAACAGGCTTTATAAATTAAAAGATCAAATTGATAGACCTTTAGCTGCAATATTGACCATCAATACGTTAGCTAACACTATGGGTTCTATTGGTGTGGGCGTGCAGGTACACAACATCTATGGGGATGGTTTTATCGCGGCAGCTTCAGGAGCGATGACCTTAGCGATCTTATTTTTTTCAGAAATTATTCCTAAAACGCTAGGCGCCACCTATTGGAAAAAGCTGGCTCCCATTGGTTCAACAGTCATTATCTTTTTTATGCGTATCACCTATCCTATTGTTTTACTGTCAGAAGTTATTCGCGATCTTTTTGGTGGACAAGAAATCAAGTCAGTCACTCGTGAAGAGATGATTGTTACTGCTGAACTAGGTGCTGACGAAGGCGAGATCAACCATAAAGAAAGTTTAGTGATCCGTAACTTGCTTATGCTAGATAAGGTTAAAGTGACGGACATCATGACACCTAAGTCTGTGATCTTTGCCCTTGAACTGGATTCAACCATTGGCGATGTTTTTAAAGAGCACAAGACCATCCACTTTTCGCGTATCCCTGTTTATAAAGACACTTCCGATAATATCGAAGGGATTGTTTTAAGATATAAACTGATGGAGGCCTATTCTAAAGACGAAGACGATTACACTTTAGATAAGTTTATGAAGCCCGTGCACAGTGTCCCCGATGACATCAGCGTGGCGGCTTGCTTAGATCAGTTCATTAAACGCAAAGAACATCTATTTATTGTTATTGATGAGTACGGAGTCACCGAAGGTATCGTAACCCTCGAAGACGTCGTTGAAACTTTACTGGGTGTTGAAATTGTGGATGAATTAGACTCTGTCGAAGACATGCGTAAATATGCCCGTGAACTTTGGGAGGCTCGCAAAAAAGGCAGGCAAGCCTTAGCAAAAAGTAGACTTAATTTACAACAGGCTTAAGATTCTATGCTTGTTGTCTATTGTGTTTTTCCTGATTTAGAAACCGCACAACACATTTCCAAGGAGGCTGTCAGCAATAAGCTTGCAGCCTGTGCCAATATACTTCCTCAAATTCAAAGTTTTTATATTTGGAATGAACAAGTGGAAAGCACTTACGAAACTGTAGTTCTGTTTAAGACTTCACTAGCTAAGTCAGAAGCTTTGCAAAAATGGATATTAGAACATCATCCCTATGAGATTCCTTGTCTTATGACATTTAGGCCGCAGGATATCCATGGGGCTTATTTGAACTGGCTCCAAGAAGCCCTCTTTGGGTGATCTTAAGTTCTTCTTAGATTTTATATGATATACTCAAAATGCTCAGACAGTGACGTTTGGCACACTTTTGCGTCGCAAAAGTGCGCCAAGCCGAACTCGCATTTCGACCATATCATATAAAATCTAAGAAGAACTTAAGATCACCCAAAGAGGGCTTAGTAAGTATATGAAAGCAAAAATTTTGTGAGTAAGAGTTAAGAGCTTAGATCTCCACTGTCACAACTCCATTGTGGTCATAGGCTTTAGAGAATGTCGTCTTTGCAGAGAGTCGTCAATATGCTTAGATTAAGTTTATAACAAATTTTTCCTAGAAAAATTGAGAAAAACAGACTATAGACATGAACTATGAAATTGAAAAAATTGGCTAAGAAGATTTATGAAGTCTCTCACCTTACGGGTGAATTTACGTTGCGCTCAGGGCAAGTTTCTAATGAGTATTTTGATAAGTATCAATTTGAATGTCGTCCTGAGATTTTAAAAAAAATTGCTAAAGCCATGAAAAAGATGATTCCTGAAGGCACTGAAATTTTAGCAGGTCTTGAAATGGGTGGAATTCCTTTAGCCACGGCTCTTTCTTTTGAAACTGGTCTTCCTACAGTGTTGGTACGCAAAGAGGCTAAAGAGTACGGCACAGCCAAACTTGCCGAAGGCCCAAGCATTGAAGGCAAAAAATTATGTTTGATCGAAGATGTGATCACCACTGGGGGACAAGTCGCTGAAAGCACCGAAGACTTACGCAAACTGGGTGCAAAAGTAGATGATGTCTTGTGTGTGATCTATCGCGGGCAAAACGAAGGCAAAGAACCTAAACTAGAATCCCTCGGGTTGAATGTGCAGTGGTTACTAGACAAAAAGCAATTCGACGAATGGTTTGCCCCTGAACTGAAAAAGTAAACGTAAATTCAATAACAGTGGCATTAAGACTTGAGGCTTTGAAAGATATAGCCACCCACCACAAATAGCAGTGCTGATACGATAAACCAAAATCCAATGGCTGCTTTGCGCTTCTGTGCGACCTTGAGGAAGCCGCCTTCAGCTTTAATTTTTTCGCGATCTTTGAAGTAAATACCAATACATATACCAATTAAATAACTCACAAATAGCCCGACGTCTCGCCATGAAAGTTGTGATATGTATTCATTTACACTCATATTTATTTACATCCCACAACATAGGCGATCCAGGATTCGCACTCTTCGCCCTCTTGGGTTTCTGTGAAAATGCCGTCACCATCACCGTCTTTGTCTGTGCCTTCCCATAGGATTTTTACATCTGAGAATCCGACTTCTAATAAAAGATCTCTAAGTTCAGGTAAGCTCCACATGCGCCAATCGTAACTGAAAACACGTTCTCTTTTGCGCTTCTCGTGATCCAATTTGAAGTGAATATAAAATTTAGCGTTATTGTTGATAGGGTTAAAATAGTCTTGATCCCAGTAGTAACTAAAACCTTCGTGCTCGACCTCTTCTTCGTTGCGCTCTTGAGTCGCAGGTCCCCCAAAGCAGTCTAAGAAAAATAAGCCATCTTTGTTTAAGCTGTCATAGGTATTTTTAAAGTAGGACTTTAACACTTCTCTTTCTTTAAAAATAAAATACGAAAAGTTAAGAGCTGCTGCGATGTCTGCCTTAGGTAAATCTGGACTTAAAACGTTCTTCTCAAAAATAGAAACTCTTTTCTTTTGATCTTGATTTAATTTTTCTAAATAGTTTTTAAATCCGTACTCGATAGGCTCTTGATCTAAATCCAATCCGATCGCCTTTTTTTTATTTCCTAATTTCACCCATTCACAACAGATCATGAATCCACCACAGAAGTCTTCACGAAAAGTCAGGGCTTCCGTTTTTCGAAATCCTTTATAGAATTGATTAAAAAAATCCACGTCATTTTCAGCAGATTGAACCGATCTAGAATAATAGTAGTATTTATCAAAAATCTCAGACATGTCTTATGGAATTTCCTTTAATAGCTCGTTAAGTTCTTCTTTAATTTGATGTTCATAAGGGACCGAAGCCTCTTCAAGGTCAGGATGTAAACCAATACCAGGAAGGTTTTTACCCGCAAGCACCCTAGGTCTTGCCATCAACTCATAGAACAAATCCTGAGTCGCACGGTAAGCCAAATGTTCTCCGAAGTTGGTCACTTCTGTGTCTTCATTCACAAAAAGCACTCGTCCTGTTTTACGAATGGATGTTTTTATACAGTCCCAATCATAAGGATAAATGGAGCGTAAATCTATCACTTCCACTCTTTGTCCTGTTTGAGCCTCAAGGTCCTTTGCCACTTTCACACAGATAGGCAGTGTACGACCATAACTTACAATGGTGGCGGCTTCTCCTTCTTTCACAATTTTAGCTTTACCAATCGGAACCAGATACTCTTCAATCTTTGGCCAATTGGGTTTCCACTTAGAACGGTCTCCAAGGGGAGCATCAATCATCTGCTTTAACGTCTTTTCGTCGTGAGGTTCACCAGGAATCAGATCTTCCCCTTTCACTCTTAATAAAGCTTTGGGTTCTAAGAACATCACAGGATTAGGATCTTTAATTGCAGAAAGCAATAGACCATAGGCATCTAGAGGATTGGAAGGTACAACCACTTTCCATCCTGCAAGACGACTCGCCCACGCATCAAAACTATGGCTGTGGTAAATAGAGCCACGAATTCCTGCACCTACAGGAGTTCTAAGAACAATCGGCAAATGATACTTACCGCTTGTTGACCACGCGGTGTTGCCCGCCATTTTTAACAGATCAATGGTATTAAAAATATAATCACAGAACTGAATCTCAGCCACACACTTTTGTCCCGCAAGCCCTAAACCAATAGCCGCAGACACAATCCCCCTCTCATCCAGTGGCGTGTTCCACGTGGTTTTTAAACCTTGTGTGCAAGTGAAGACTCCGCCAAGAGGTGGACCCGCATCTTGTCCAAAAATATCTTTCAGCTCTAAATTCTCTTCTGCAAAGTGCAGTGCCATACGAATTGCTTGTGCCATGTTTGCCATTAGAAGTTCCTCCAATCTGCATTCTCACCTTGAGCATAGGTGTGATCCCAAATGGAATCCGCCGTAGGTGCTGGCTCTTTTCTGACCTGTTCCATCGCCATACGGGCCTCTTCATCAAAACCTTTTTTCATATCTTCAATCTCTTTGCGAGTGTAAAGACCTTCAGCCACTAACTTGTCAGCAAAAGAAATAAGGCAGTCCTCTTCGCCCTCAATAAAATTGGCTCCAGAAGCCGAGGAGTGACCATAAAGTCGAGACACATAGGCCTCAAGAAGAACGGGTTTTCTTTCCTTACGGATGTACTCCATCTCTTCTTGCAGAGCTAAATAAGTTTCAATAGGGTCATTGCCGTTGATCACTCGTGTACGAATGCCAAAGGCCTTACCACGATCGGCAATCGTCTGTTCACCATGTTGAGTGTCATAAGAGGTGGATATACCCCATTTGTTATTTTGAACTGTAATCAAAATAGGAAGTTCGGCTTGAGGACGACTAGCCCAGATCAAACAACTGGCAAAATCCCCTTCTGCAGTGCCTGCGTCACCACCTGTGACGATACTGATACCTTTTTTACCTTTTGCTCTTTTCTGTGCGATGGCTGTGCCTATCGCAAACCCGTATTGCACCTCAATGGGCGAAGTCACAGGCACAACGTTCCATTCAGGAATGCAATAGTGGTTACTAAAGTTTCTGCCGCCTGTATTAGGATCAGTCACTTTGTTCATGATCAGACGAATCGAATCAATCATGGGCATGCCCATAGCCACTAATGTGGGAGTTCCACGATAGTGCAGATGCAAATAATCATAGTTTACGCCCTGGCCCTTTTCTGTAAGTAGACCCAGTGGCACACCAAAGGCCTCTTCACCAGGTGCTCCAATCCAAAAGAAAGCTTCACCCGCTTTATAAATTTTGATTAAACGCTCTTCTAAAGCTCGAGATTTTAGCATTAACGTAAAGATGTTCTTAACCGTATCCTCGGCTAAGCCTCCAAAAGGCGATGTGTTTTTGCCTTTGACCTTTCCGTTCGTGGGCCTTTTTGCAGTAGGTTGCATTTGCCCTTTCTTCTTTTTAGAAGAATTTACTGAGACTGAAACAGCCATAGATCCTCCCTAGTCATGCTCACTTAAGTGCCATGAGATTATCTATTCTTAGGGAAAAAATCACCCCATCTTGACGCGTCAAAAGAAAAAGATAGTATAAAAAAACCCCAAACTTCAACAGCTTGGGGCCTTTTTGTCTTTATAGGAGCAAACCCATTGCCCCCAACCATTTAGGTCTGTTTGGGCTAGTTTTTCACAGCCTTTGCATCCGTACTTGTGGCACTGGCTTGGGGAGCACTACTGGGTACCATAGTTAAGGGGATCTTTTTTTGTAAAGCCGCAAGGTCCGTGGCCACATTGATGGCTTCTTGAACCTCAGCACGCTCTGTATACTTTTTAAGCTTCTCTTCTTTCGTGAGGACCTTATCTTTATTTTTGTCGTCTTTTTTGTCCTCTTCTTTTTCTTTCATCACTTCAGCCAGATCAATCACTTTGCCACGCTTTTGATTCTTTTCTAAGTCTTTAAGAACTTCAGCAAACTTATCATTAGCCGCAATACGCTTGTCTGATGCTGTCTTTAACTGCGCAATCGTCTTTTTATCCAAAATAGTCCATTGTGATGACCCTTTGTTCACAAAAGCAGAAGACGATACAAATGAGTCAATACGCTTTGGCGGTAAAGAATAATCGTAGGTCTTCTCACCAATGTCATCAGTAGCTAGCACACTAGGGAAAGCAATGTCAGAGATCACACCACGATGTTGGGTAGAGTATCCACCCGCCGTGAAGAACATTCCCACAGTCACCTTAAGTGCACCAATAGAAGCGAGTGGAACTACAGATTGGATAGTCCCTTTACCAAAAGTATGATCGCCACCCACAACTACAGCTCTCTTATAGTCTTGTAAGACACCTGAAACAATCTCAGAAGCAGAGGCGCTCACACGACTCACAAGCACAACTAGTGGACCAGAATAGTTCACCTTAGGGTTGATATCAGCTAACACGGTCGGTGGACGAGCAGGATCACTTGTAGACTGCTTCACCACATTTCCTTCTTTAAAAAATAAACCTGAAATTTTAACGGCATCGTCTAAACTTCCACCACCATTACTAGAAAGGTCTAACACAATCCCTTCCACACCTTTGGCATTGGCTTCATCTAAAAGTTTAGCCACATCGGCTGCTGCAGAAACACCATTACGTTTTCCATCAGAATAAAATGAAGGTAAATTGATCAAACCAATCAGTTTTTCTTCGTTGCCAATGGTTCTCTTGTGATAAGTGATCGAAGCAGCTTCGTCTTCTAGATTGATCTTTGATCTTTTTAGTTTAACCACAACTCTTTTTGCCGCATCTCCATCTTTTCTTAAGATCGTCAGATGCACAGGAGTGTCTTTTTTACCTCTGATCTTTTTGACCACATCACTTAAATCCATATCAATCACGTCTTCCATAGGTTTACCTTCACCTTGGCTGACCGCAATGATCTTGTCTTTAGGTTGAACTTCACCACTCTTAGCGGCCGCTCCACCTTCAATCAGACTTTCTACAACTGTGAACCCATCTTCACTTTTTAAAGTGGCACCAATGCCCTCTAAAGACAGTTCCATAGAAATTCTAAAGTTGTCCATCGCATCGCGAGAGAAGTAGCTGGAATGAGGATCCAAACTTCTTGCAAAAGAATCCAGATAATCACTCAATTTATCTTCTTCGCTTAAACCAGAAAGTTTCTTAGTGACTCTTTCGTAACTCTTAAGCACCTTTGATTTGGCTTCATCTAGTGTCATATCTGAAGCTAAATAGTTAGAGACTTGAAAGTGGATATAGTCTTTATGGAAATTGTTGATCTTATCCACCGAAGAAAAGCGTTTACGCTTGTCAGAATCTAAGTTGATCTTTACGTTTTTATTGAACTTATACTTGTCACCCAAAAAGGATTTCACAAAGTCTGCTCGTTGAAGCACCCTTTTGCTGTAAATTTCATAGGACTTCATAATCGGTGAACAGTCGTTAGTTTGAGTGCGTTTTAAAATTCCCTTCATCAAAGTGGAAATCTCTTTGGCATCGCCCGCAGTCAGATATAATTTTGATGGGTCCAAACGCTTAATGTATTGATCCACCAGTCTTTTTTCCAACGTTTCATTATAATCGTTGTAGTTAATATGCTGACTCAAAAATCCCTTTTGGATGATAGGAACATGTTTACAAGCCAGTCCCTGTTGAGCTTGTGCATAACTGGTCATTCCAAATGTCAGTAGCAATGGAAGTAGTATTTTGATCATTGGCAATTATCTCCTTCGAATAGAACGTCATCAAAAATATGAGAATAAAAAACACGGGCCAACACGCGAGTCCATCTCTCTAAACTCTTATCCTATATTATATCGGGGCATAAAGTAAGAATGTTAGACCAAATCTACACAAATCACGAAGACTAGTCTTTGATGTAAGACCCTTATGTGTTTCATTTTGAATTAAAAAATCAAATTAAAATGGAGCAGAGACCACTCCATTTTTTTATAGATTTTAAGATTTCTTTCTACGCACAACGACTTTCTTCTTCGTTGACGCAGGCGTCTTGGACTTTGATCCAGCACTAGCAGCTGACTTCGCAGATGTAGATTTCTTTGAGGTCTTCTTGGCACTAGACGTAGTTGTTTTCTTGGAAGTCGCCTTCTTTTTGCCTGCCTTTTTAGATGATTTTTTAGCTCCCGCCTTATCATCCATTCGAGACGCTAGCAGTTCAATGGCCTTCTCAAGAGTGATGCCATCTATACCAATATCTTCTGGAATTGAGACATTCGTCTTACCACATTTGATATATGGTCCGTACTTTCCATTAAAAACATCTACACTTTCTTTTGTGGCAGGATAAGTGCCCAAAGTTTTAAGAGACGTGGCTCGTCCTCGACCTTTTTTGGGTTGAGACAAAAGCTCAAGGGCCTGCTTTAAATCAATAGAGAACAAATCTTTATCCTTAGGAATAGATCTAAAATCTCCATCGCAAACTACATAAGGGCCAAAACGTCCCAAACTGGCTTTGATCTCTTTTCCTGATTCAGGGTGATGTCCTAAACTGATGGGCAAGCTTAATAACTTTAAAGCCTGTTCAAAACTGAGATTTTCATGATCCATTTGTGGAGGAACAGAAACTCGTTTGGGTTTGCTGTCCTCACCCTCCATATCACCAAGCTGAACATAAGGACCATAACGTCCATTTAAAACATACACAGGTAAACCTGTTTTCGGATCTTTACCTAAAGAGTCCGCCCCATTGATCTTTTGAGCAATAAGACTCTCCGCCTCTTCGGCAGAGATGTCCGCAGGAGCTTTGTCCTCAGGCAAAGAAGCACAGACTTCTCCGCCGCCTTCATCTTTACGGCACACATAAGCTCCATACTTACCAACTCTGAAGCTGTACTTTTCCAAACCATCAATATGAATGGCTCGGGACTCGTCAGGGTTGATGCGGTCTTCTTTATTTTCGACTTGGTTCTTTAAACCTTCATCACCGAAATAAATCTTTTTTAAATAGTCATTCCAATCCACATCACCTGCAGCAATTTCATCTAAAGAGTTTTCCATCTCGGAAGTGAAATTGAGATCCACATAATCAGGGAAGTGCTTTCTCAATAAGTTGGACACAGCCAGAGCCGTGAACGTAGGTTGGAGCTGATTTCCAGTCTTCTTAACATAACCACGATCTTGAATCGTACCGATAATAGAAGCGTAGGTCGAAGGACGTCCCACGCCTTCTTTTTCTAACTTTTGCACCAAAGAAGCTTCGGTGTATCTTGCGGGAGGTTTGGTTTCGTGATCGTTGTATTCATAATTTTTAACCTTGATCTGCTCTCCTACTTTAAGTTGAGGCAGATGAACTTCACGATCAGATAAAGACTGCTCGGGATCATCATGACCTTCGACATAGGCTTTTAAAAAACCTGGAAAGGTGATGGTCATACCTGAAGCGGCCCACTCTGTATCCCCTTTGACAAACTTAATACTGACTTGTTTTTGTTCCGCGTTCACCATTTGTGAAGCCACCGTTCTTTTCCAAATCAAGTCATACAATTTATACTGTTGCGCCGATAAACCTGAATCTTCGGGTTTTACAAAAGACGTTCCTGCAGGGCGGATCGCTTCGTGAGCCTCTTGGGCTCCTTTCGCTTTTTTACTTGCATAGTCCCGAGGGGCATCAGGCAGATACTCTTTGCCATACAAAGACTTAATACAGGAACGAGCAGCATCAATCGCTTGGTTTGATAAAAACGTAGAGTCTGTTCTCATATAAGTGATCAAACCCTGTTCATAAAGCTTCTGTGCGACCTGCATGGTCTCTCTTGAAGAGTAGCCCAACTTTCTGTTGGCCTCTTGTTGCAAAGTAGATGTGATAAAAGGAGGTGCGGGCTTACGGCTGACGGGTTTTTCTTCCACTTCAGACACGGCTAAGTCTTGTCCTTGAAGTTGAGATTTGATTTTGTCAGCCATATCAGAATTTAAGACCACCACTTTGTCTTTGCGCTCTTCTCTTAGTTTGCCATTAGTCTCATCAAAGTCCTTACCAATAGCTAACTTCTTATCTTGATAACTTGATAATCTGATTTGAAAGTCAGAAGCTCCTTTAGCGGCATTCCCCGTTAAGCTCCCATATTGGGATTTTACAAAACGAATGCGCTCTTCTTCCCTTTCTGAAATGAGCCTGACAGCGACGGACTGCACACGGCCCGCAGAAAGACCATAGGCAATCTTTTTCCAAAGAAGAGGGGAAATCGTGTATCCCACAAGTCGATCTAAAATACGACGTGCTTCTTGAGCTTTGACCATATCAAAATCAATTTCACGGAACTCTTTTAAACTCTTTTGAATGGCCTCTTTAGTGATCTCGTGGAACACCATTCTTTTGGCTGGAATTTTGGGATTGAGCACTTCAAGCAGATGCCAACTGATACTCTCCCCTTCTCTATCTTCGTCCGTTGCCAGTATCAGTTCATCAGCCTCTTTGACTAATGACTTTAGGGTCGAAACCACTTTGGTTTTGTTTTTAGGAATACAATAGATAGGCTCAAAGTTTTTATCTACATTGACCCCCAACCTAGACCATTCTTCTTTTTTATACTTTTCGGGAATGTCCTTGGCGGATTGAGGTAAATCTCTGATGTGTCCCATGCAAGATTCCACCACATAGTCCTTACCTAAAAACTTACGGATGGTTTTTGCTTTTGTCGGAGACTCCACTACGACTAATTTTTTGCCTTGGGTGGACTTTGCTGCCATGTTTTTTCTCCAAAAGGTTTTTCTCATTCCATATATGTTTGCTAACATATATATAGACAAGCTATTTCTTCCTTAAACTTAAAGATGTGATACAAACCAGTGAGGCGCAATGACTCGTAGCAAAAATATCTTAGCCCTAAGCGAACTTCCCACAACTTCTCTTGAATTTGTCTTGTGCGATATTGACGACACCTTAACCACCCACGGTCAACTTCATGGCGAAGCTTATCAAGCCCTATGGAATTTGTCCGATGCTAATTTTAAGGTCATTCCTGTGACGGGTCGACCAGCAGGCTGGTGCGAAATGATCGCACGCTTCTGGCCTGTGCATGGTGTGATCGGAGAAAATGGTGGATTCTATTTTTATTTTGATAAAAAAATGCAGCGTCACTATTTGCAAGATGAGCTCACCCGTATTCAAAACCAGAAAAAACTTTCTGTGATTCAAAACGAAGTTTTAAAAGATGTCCCAGGTAGTGCTTTGGCTTCAGACCAATTCTGCCGAGCCATAGACCTAGCTATCGACTTTTGCGAAGATGTGCCTGCATTACCCAAAGCCGACATACAAAAGATCGTTTCTATTTTTGAAAAACATGGAGCAACGGCCAAGGTCAGCTCTATCCATGTCAATGGTTGGTATGGTAACCACGACAAGCTCAGCACCTTTCTGGTTTACGCCAAAGAACGCCTAGGACTGAGCGACTCTCACGATTTACAAAATAAAACGGTCTTTATTGGTGACTCTCCTAATGATGAACCCATGTTTAAATATTTTAAAAATTCTGTGGGAGTTCAAAACGTCGCACCCTTTCTGGATGAGCTGAAGTCTTTGCCACAATACATCTGCTCACAAGAAGGTGGAGCGGGTTTTGTCGAGTTTGCTAAGCATCTTTTAAAAAAATAAGTTTTACTCGCCGAAAAGTTCCTTTTCTGAAGCAGCTTGTTCTTTAAGTTGTTCTGCAATGACCTCTGGGGACTTCAGAGACTTTTTAGTTTTCACACTGGCTCCAGGACAAAAATTGATCACATCTCTTTTCCATGCTTTAGGATTCATATTTTCTGGCCAAAAGGGCCATGTTCGACACTGAGTCGGGCGTCCTTCGTACACACTGCACCGATTGTCTTGTAAAAAAACGCAGTTGATCGAATCTTCTGGCTGAATCAAGTGCAACACTCCACCTGTGACTCGGCAGTACTGCTTTTTAAATTCAGCCACTGTGAGTTCTAGAACCTTGGCCATGCGTTTGGCATCAGACTTCGTCAAATACACATAGCCGTATTCACCACGGGACAGACAGCATTTGCCTGATCCTTGGCATTCAAAGTGTAAGCCTTTTTTATAAAAGTTTTTTGACATGTCTTAAGTATAAAGCATGAAACCTTAATGACCAATTCTAATCTTTAAGATTCTTAAAGACCTCTTCCTAATACCAAGAGCAGTTCTGCCTCACAGACACAACTGCAATCGAAGGTGTCTCCAACCTTGTCAATGCTCTAAGGACTCAATTCTAATCTTTAAGATTCAAATCGCCGAGAGCTGCAAATGGGTTATTAAATGGAGACTGCGGTTTTTTATCACCACGATCCCTATTGGTTTTGGGTTTGCCACCACCTGATCGTGGTCCCTTGCCCTTATGGCCCTTAGCTTGCTTTTGATCTTTTCTGTCACCCTTGTAAGGTCGTTTGTTTTCAAAACGGCCACGCCCTTCAGCTTGTCCTTCTGAACGCTCTGCGCGTGTAGAACCCGCTCTATCCTTAGAGGTTTTTGCGTTTCTTTCTGCTTTGATCTTTGAAAGGGAGAGAAGTTTTTTGTCTAAATTAAGATCGATCACTTTAACATAAATCCACTCACCAATGCCCACGGCTTTACGTGGATCAGAGACAAACTGTGCAGACAGTTCTGACAAGTGCACTAAACCATCCTGACCAATTCCAAGATCCACAAAAGCACCAAAGCTGGAAAATCTAGTCACTAAACCTGGATAAATGGCGCCGACTTGCACATCAGCTAGAGTTTTGATTTTATCACTAAATCCAAAAAATCTATAAACTCGTCTTGGGTCTTTACCTGGGGTCTTAAGCTGTTTGATGATGTCTTGTAACTCACTGGCTTCAAAAATATCTTTATACTTTGAAGATAGGATTTTTTCGGCATTCGCTTCACTTAAGGGTTCTGCCAAAGAAATGTCTAAATCCTTAGCCATATCCTTGATGGCTGCAAATCTAAAAGTTCTTAAGTTGGTTTTATCTAAAATAGATTTGGATAAGGCCACACGCACAAATCCTGTGCATGCACGTAAGGTGTCATCATTAAATCCTAACTCTGTACTGAGTTGCGCTTTCTCAACAAAGCGACCTTTGGTTTGACGGTACCCTAAAATTTTAGTGACATGCTCGTCTGTAAGACCATTTACAAGCTTCAAGCTGTCTTCTGAAGATTCATTAAGGTCTACGCCTACACTGGCAACACAAAACTTAAGAACCTTTAAAAGTTCAGGCAACAGTTTTTCATCTGTCACATACGCAGGAACATCCACTAATGACTTTGGTGGGTACTTCGCAAGTTCTTTTAAGGGGTCTTGAAGGCGTCTGGCTAAAGACACTAGGGATCTTTCCACTTTAGGTTTAACCCCAAATTCTTTTTTAGCAGACTCAGATCCCACGTAAGCCGTCATGCCTCTCATATCTACAATGGCAACAGGAATTGTGACACCTTGAACTTTAAGTGTCTCTTCAACAAAGCCCACAAGAGTTCTTACGTGTTCATTCAACCCCACAGCCAAAGCCCCTAATTGAATTTTAGAAGAGATGTCTTTGAACACATCTGCAAACACAGACTTTGAATTTTCATCTTGAGTGTTGATCTGAGTGGCTGATACAAGTTCACCTTGATTTGTCACTAAGGCCACTTCAATGGTGCTGACTTCATTCTGAATAAAAGACAGAACAGGTACTGGTCCCAAAGCGGGAACCATTAAAATTCGGTTGTAGTCCTGTTTGAGTCTCTTGATGGCTTCAGTTTCAGAAATTTTTAATAACTCTTCTACGATCTCTTGCGTGATGGAAGGAAGAATATGAATCTCTATCGCCTTCTGGAAAGCCTGATCAATAAATTGAGTACAGTCATTTTCGGCAGCAAAATTAAAAATGTCTTGTTTGATCTTTTCTAACACGTCTCCGTTTTTAGCTTCGATCAGAACTTTGAAAAAACCTTCTTCCCATGCCTTCTTCACAACAGGGAATTTATAATAGTTTTTAGAATTTAAAAGCTCAGACACCTTCTCTCTGAATTGAGCTGTGGCAGAATACTTTCCTTCTTTAAATTTCTCTGTTTTTGCTACAGAGACCACACCCTCTGCGTAGTATCTTTCACTTAGTGCCTGTCGGATCTCTGATCTCTTAAGAAGTCTCTCAACAATAATGTCTTGAGCCCCTTTTAAAACTAAATCATAAGTCACAAACCCTAACTGAGGTTTGATGTAATCTTTAGCTTTGACTTCTAAACTTACAGGTCCCATTTCTTGTTTGCCAAATGCCACATCCCATACCCAGTCTGCAAATTCAGTCAGACCAGCCTCTCTGGCGACTGTAGCTTTGGTTTTTTTGCGTCTTTTAAATGGGCGGTATAAATCTTCCAATTCAAAAGCGTCGATGCTCTTTTGGATGCTTTCAATCAAAGCGGGGTTTTCCACTTTTTGATGTTCTAGGTCGACAAGAATCTTTTGTTTCTTGGCATCAAGCTTAGAGTATTCGTCAATCAAACTTGCAAATAAATCCAGTTGCCAGTAGGGCACTTCTTTAAGTTCAGGAGCATAAAAGTGCAAAACCTCTAAGCTCTCTTGCCCTTGAATACGTTTGATCGCTTCTTTTTGTGCCTGCGAAAGGCTCATTTTTGTACGACGTTCAATAAAGTGAGTTAAAAGATCCATAGGAGGTCTCTCCACATTACTATTTTAAATTAAATATCTATTTGAGGTGATCATTGATGAGTTTTATTTATGGCGGTACATGATGAGGCCATGTGTAGGGTCATAAGGTGAAACACCCACTGTGACTTTATCCCCCACAACCACACGAATATTAAAACGGCGCATTTTGCCGCAAAGCTTGGCTTTAATTTCCACACCATTATCAAGCATGATTTTGTAGAGCCCGCCTGCCGCTGCATCGAGCACTTTACCTTCGAATTGAGCTAAATCGTCTTTTGCCATTATTACCCTTTGTAATTTGAAATTAACATTTTTATGCCACTTTCAAACAAAACTTCAAGTCTATTGTTTTGTACTGATAAAATAAAACCCCAACCTAATGAAGGGTGCTCTAGTGGCGTGCTTGGCGAATACACTTCTGTCATTTTATATTTTTTTGTAGGAATTTCATGATCTAATTCCTTTAGCTTCACCCACTTTTCCATCAACTCGTTCATTTCTTTTGCAGCAGCTTGTTCTTTTTTCGTGGGTTTTTTAGCTTTAGCAGGTTTTTTCTCCGCCGCTTTTTTCAAAGTTGTGGGTGTCTCTTGCTCTTCTACTGCGGGCGCAGGTGCTGCTTTCGCGTTTACGACTTTTTCAGTGGCTTTAGCTGCCGCCTTCTTTTTTGAAGTGCTTTTTGTGGTCTCTTTTTTGGCGGCCGTTGTTTTCGTAGTCTTTTTCGTTGATGTCTTCTTTGCGGTCGCCTTTTTTGCTGCTTTTTTTGTGGCCATTCTCACTTCCCCTTTACTTATACTGCTAGAGCCTCTCATTCCACTTTGCTTCTAGCGATGCGCTCATCATGAGCATTTTTCGTCCTTAGAGCCCTCTTCCACAACCAAACTCGAAGTTTAGGACCCGATTCCAACATATTTTTTTAAACCCTGATTAAACAGGGCGTTATTATTCACCAGTGAGTCTAACTGAAAGATTCCCTCTTGACTAGAGGCGCAGAGCTATGTGGCTGTATTTTTTGCGAAAAAGGGGGGTTTTGCTGTAAAGTCCTAAACAGACAAGGTCCTGTTTAAAATATTGAGGTGAACGTGAACGTAGTCCAAAAATCCAACCCCACACTTTCTGAACTTTTAGAAAAGTACTCAGGCCTCATTACTGAAGCCCCCACACGCAAGAGCACTTCAAACTCAGATGTGCTTCTGACCTGTGCTTCAGCTTTGGATCAACCTAAACCCAACTCCATTATTTTTTTAAACGAGCTTCAGGCACTAGCCGAAGTGATTCAAGTCCAACCCCAAGTGATTGTACTTCCCCAAAAGACCCCTGAAGATGTACTCAGCGGCATTCCATCAGACATCATCATACTTCTTAGCCCCAATCCCAAACTTGCCATGGCCCTGATCAATAAAGAGTATTTTTCTTATTCGCGCATAGATGGCCACTTTGATTTTTCTGAATCCCCTATTCATCCCACTGCGCAGATTCACCCCACGGCCGAGTTGGGTCAGAATGTCCATGTCGGTCCCTTTGCCGTCATCGGTGCTGATTCTAAAATCGGCAACAATAGTAAAATCGCTGCTCACGCTGTCATTGAAAAAGACTGCGAACTAGGTGAAGGCTGTGTCATCTTCTCTCACACCACAATCGGTTGGCGATCACGTTTGGGACAGTTTTGTGTGGTGCAATCAGGCTGCACCATTGGGTCTGATGGTTTTGGTTACGCCACAGACGAAAAGGGTCAACACCATGGCATTCCTCACCAAGGCCGAGTGATTCTGGGCCACCATGTGCATATCGGGGCTGGAACTCAGATTGATAGAGGCACTTACGGTGACACTATCATTGGGGATCAAACTAAAATTGATAATTTGGTTCATATCGCTCACAACTGTAAAATAGGTCGATCTTGTTTGCTCACGGCAGGATTTATGATGGCGGGCTCCTCAGAACTGGGAGACTTTTTTGTTGCAGGTGGTGGCACATTTGTAACTGGACATATCAAGGTGACTAGCAACGTGCAAGTTGCTGGCAAGTCCGTTGTTCATAAGAGTGTGGATAAATCAGGGAGCTACGGAGGATACCCTCTTGTCCCCTTAAAAGAACATCTTAAAAACTTAGCCAGCTTAGGAAAAATCACTACTCTTAGAAAAGACATCGACACTATACTGAAAAAGACAGGGCTAAGATAAAGGACCACTTCAATATGAAACCAAAGTTTTACACGACAACTCCGATTTACTACGTGAACGATAAACCGCATCTAGGTACGGCTTACGCCACAGTCATGGTTGACACCATGAACCGCTTTAGAAAACTTGTAGGGTTTGAAACTAAGTTTCTTACAGGTGTCGATGAACATGGACAAAAGATTCAACAGACCGCAGAAAAACGTGGCGTCACCCCTCAACAGCACTGCGATGAATTCGCACAAAATTTTCTCAATACTTGGGCGCGACTCAAAATTGATTATGATATTTTTTATAGAACCACGGCTCCCTCACATATCAAAACCGTGCAGTACGTTTTACAACAATTGTTTGATAAAGGTGATATCTATAGCCAGAACTATGAGGGTTGGTATTGCGTCAGTGATGAAACATTTTATCCCGAAGACGATCTTGTCGATGGCAAATCCCCCACAGGTAAACCCGTAGAAAAAGTTTCAGAAAAAAATTACTTTTTTAAGATGTCCAAATATCAACAGCAGTTGATTGATCACATCCAAAAAAATCCGCACTTCATTCAACCCGAAAGCAAGCGCAATGAAGTTTTGGGATTTTTGGCCCAACCCTTAGAGGACTTAAGTATCAGTCGTCCCAAATCACGCATACACTGGGGCATCCCGCTTCCATTTGATGATTCCCACGTGACTTATGTTTGGGTGGACGCTTTAAGTAATTATATTGCCGCCGTAGGGTATGGTTCTGACGAAGAACAATTCAAAACATGGTGGACCGATGCCAAAGTTCAACACATCATCGGCAAAGACATCTTAACTACTCACGCTGTGTATTGGACCACAATTCTTTTTTCTTTAGGGGTCAAACTACCCGATGAGATCTTTGCCCACGGTTGGATTCTTAATAAAGACAGCGCAAAGATGAGTAAATCCCAAGGCGATGTCTTAGACCCCCTTGCCGTTGTAGACAAAGTGGGGCTTGAAAGCTTTAAATACTATTTATCTAGCGAAATTCGTTTTGGTAATGATGCGCCCTTTTCTGAAGAGCTTGTGATTCAAAAGGTCAATTCTGATTTAGCCAATACTCTTGGAAACCTTTTAAGCCGATCCACTAATTTGATTGATAAGTTTTATTCACAAGCTTTACCAGAAGGCAGCGCGCAAGCTCATCCCATTAAAGATGCGGGCTTAGGTTTATTTGCCAAAGTCAAAACTCATGTGTTAGCTAACGAACCCCATTTGGTCTGCTTTGAAGTGATTCAATATTTAAAACAAATCAATCAGTTTGTCGAAGAGAACGCGCCTTGGAAGATGGTCAAAGAAGACACCGTGAAAGCAGGAATTGTTTTACGTGATACCACAGAGGCCCTAAGAATCTCAGCCTGTCTGCTACGTCCTATTTTACAAGACAAAATGGATCAGCTTCTTACGGCGCTGAATTACAAGTTTGATTGGAACACAGTCGAGCAGGATGTCACTCAGTGGTATGTACTGAAGTCTGATCAACCGATCACTAAAGCAGAACCACTATTCCCTAGGATTCAATAATTTTTCTTAGGGAATGTTCAAGCTTTAAAAATATATTACCGTCTCTGACACAGCTATGTCGCCGAGAGTTGCAGATCGTTAAATTATATTTTCAAATCCTGTCACTTTGTCTTTAAGGACAGTTAAACTTAGCTTTAAGTAAATGATGATCCGATAAAGAGGTGGGGACTTCTTCAGCTTCTTTCAATGTTAAATTTTTGTAAAAGATATGATCTAAAACAAAAACCCAAGTGTGTCTTGCGGTTTCAACATGGGATAGTCCCAAACCTTCAGCCCACCAAAACAGAGTGTTCTCTCTAAAAATATTCCAGCTGTTAAAATCTCCAGCCACCACTAAAGGCCCTTGATGATTTTTAATAGCGTCGCTCAACTGTTCTAACTGCCGACCATAGGCTGATCCTAAATTAAAATTTAACATGTGCAGATTGATCACTCGAACCTCTCCACACATGGGAATCAGGTAGTCCGTCATGATCATCGACTTTGGAGTCGCTGCAAAGGGTTCTACATCTTGGCTTAATAACAACTCATGATTTGTAACTTCATAGTGGGACATGTTTAATGTTCCCGTGGCATATCCATCACTCATGATCCATGCAGGATTAAGTAACCAACGATAAGACTCACCCAGTGCGGTTTCCAGAGGGGACAGCACTTGCAAAGGGTCTGTAGTGACCTCTTGAATCAAAGCAATGTCAGGCTGATGGACGTGTAAAAGTTCAGCCCAACCTGAGGTTCCGCCTTTTTGAATGTTCCAAGTGGCCACTGAAAACTCGGCTCCCCAAACCTGAGACGTAAAAATAAAAAGAACACTCATTACCATTATTTTGGCTGACACCAAAAATCTCACCCCAACCATGTCCAAATCCCCCCCTCAGAGATAATATGGAAAATATGCCCCTACACACCTGCTATGAAAAGTTGCACCTAGGCAAAAACCCTTTAAATGCCCTTTATTTTAGGATAGAGTGCCTTCTATATTTAAAAGCCTAAGGAGACCGCCATGAGTCCTACTTTTTATAAATTTTTGCATGTCGCCGCCATTCTTTTAACCTTTATCACTTTAGGTGGTCTGGTGGCCCTTGCTGAACAGGCAAAATCCCGCAAAGTGTATGTGGCCCTTAATGGTATTTGTTTACTCGTTGCTTTTATTGCTGGGTTTGGATGGCTGGCTAAAGCCAATATCTCATGGCCTCTGCCCATCTGGGTTTGGGTGAAAATGGTAGGATGGCTGTTAGTGGGTATGGGCCCATCTTTTGCCAAGAAACTTACTCCCATTCAACTTCTATTGATGTATGGATTTATTGCTCTTGTAATGGTCTATATGGCTTTATACAAACCTTTTTAAGTTTGGAAATCTTAAAAGTTTAATCTTCATTCCACCAGATTCGAAGCGAGCCAGCGAATCCACAGTGCACTTCATCTTACGTTCATCAAAATCCCCTGGAGCAAGTAACGACAGTCTCCAGTTAGGGAATACTTCTGCGGTTTTTAGAACCACTTGATCATAAAAATTTTCTAAATTGCCTTTGACCTGAAGCCTTTTGTCATAAGGGGGGTTAAGGACCACAAGTCCCTTTTCTGGTAAGTCTTGTTTTAAACGCATTTTTAATTTTTCAGCATTTAAGTTAAAGTAGTTCATTGAAAATAAATTGATTTTATCAATCAACTTCGCACGTCTAAGATTACCCGCCGTGCTTTCAATGTTTTGATCAGAAATATCAGACCCCATGATAAAGGTGGGAGTCGAAGGTTTTTGTTTTTGTAATTCTTTAACCAGTTCGTTGTAGGGCTCTACTTGAAAGGCCTTCCAGCGTTTAAATCCAAAGCGATCATCACGCAGATCGTTCCATTTTGCGGCCTCGATCAAAAAGGTCCCCGTACCACACATAGGATCGTAAAGAGGTTCACCCACTTGCCATTTACTAAGCATCAACACAGCCGCAGCAAGATGTTCTTTGATGGGGGCTGTAGCTGTCTGCTCTCGGTAGCCTCTTTGGGTTAAAGAAAAACCCGTAGTGTCTAAAGCAATAGAGACTTGGCTATTATAAATTTTTACAAATAAACTTAAGTCAGGCTGGTCTTTATTCACATTTGGTCGCTTGTTAAATTTTGCCTGAAACTGATCCACAACCACATCTTTTAACAGCATGCTTGGGTATCTTTGATCTGTAAAGATGCTGCCTTGCACACTGCTTTGCACCGCTAAGGTTTGATGGGGCTCAATATATTTCGTGAAGTCATGCTTTTTGGCATTATTATAAAAGTCTTCTTTGTTATAAGCAGAAAAGTCCAAGATGGGTTTTAAAATTCGTGGTGTACATTTTAAAAGTAAATTTGCACGATAACACTCTTTCCATGAACCAGAAAACTCTACCCCTGAAGCGGTTTTATTTAAGGATTGAAAATCTCGCTCTGTCATTTCATCTAACAAAGCTTTGTGCAGACCACGAGATGTTACAGCTAAAAAACTAGGCACGTTCCCGCCTTGCTAGAGGCAGCACCTGTTTGGTCTTTTGAATGATATCTTTATCAAGATAACAGTAAAAGGCACCTGAAGGTTTACCTGCATCTAATAAAATATTTCCCCAAGCATCTATGACAAGTGACTGGCCGTGACTCTGGCGTTCTGCGCCTGTCTTAGGGCAAACATGTGTACCTGTCTGTGCTGCGGCAATGATATAACACTGATTTTCGATGGCACGGGCTCTAAGTAAAGTCTCCCAATGGTCTCTGCCTGTGCGCACTGTAAAAGCCGCTGGCACGGTAATGATGTCTACGTTTTGTAAAGCATAGTTAAGAAAGTGATAACTGAAACGTATATCGTAACAGATCGAAGACCCGATCTTCCAATCTTTGTAGGCGTGAATCACACTTTGCTCGCCCGCTTTGAACTGGCGGCCTTCATCAATGTCTAGCTGCGGGAGCTTAACCTTAAAGAGGTGGTTCTTATCATAAACATCTTGGATTCCCTCTGACGTTACCCAGAAAGACGAGCTGTAAACTCCGTCTGGCTTTTGAATGGGGGTGCAAAAATGAATCTGATAGCCACCGACAAGACAGCGCTTTTGCAGTTGCTGAAAAAAATCATCTTCAAACGTAAAGGCCTTAGGCTTGTCGTCGGGTGCAATTGTGATACTTAGGGCATTCTCTGGAAAAAAGACTAAGCGTATGTCATTAGGCATCGCTTCAAGCTGATGTAAAATCCATTCTTGATTTCTTTTGACGTCGTTACTTGAAGTCATTTGCATGACCGCAATACGCACCTGTGATTGAGTCACAATCCACTCCTTGCTGTGTCCTCTTTTAAAATACCATAAGCTAAAGTGCGCGAGTAGTGTTGTGATTTGAAATAAAAAAACCCTCGTTTTGGCGAGGGTTCTTATATCTAAACTAAAACACTCTAGCGGGTTTTAGTTCATCACTATTTTACAGCAGCCACTTTAGAGTAATCAATATAGGCTTCTTTCTTTTGTAGACCATCTTCTTTAGAAAAATGAGTCTTAATGGCTACGCCTGAAACTTTGATCTTAAGATTTGTTTTATCAATATCAAGAACTTCACCAGTCATACCTTTATGGCTACCAGAAATCACTTTTACTTTTTGGCCTTTTTTAATCTTTAACTTCATGACTAGTTTCCTTTTTTAGCTCTTAATTTCTTTTGAATTTTGTTTTTGATCACCAAAGCACGTTTAGACAGCACTTCGTCTTTTTGGCTAAGGATGAATTTATCAAATCCACCTGTGTGCTCGATACTTTTTAGAGTGCTCACAGCTACGTTTAAAGTCACTTGAGAATCCAAAGCCTGGCTCAAAAGTTTCTTCTTTTGAATATTGGGCAGAGCTGTAGATTTAGTTTTAATATTTGAGTGGCTCACTAAGTTCTTCACAACAGGGCCTTTTCCAGTCAATTCACAACGAGACATACTTCCTCCAAAAAAATTATGCGGCAGTGGTAAAATAAGACTTATAGTGAATTTTAGGGCTTGTTGGCAACTAAAAATTATTATATAAACCTTGAAACCACAGAGAAGGGCCACTTAAGGACCCCTCTCCTGATGTCCAATGTGGAGGATCATAACATGGATAACGAAAAATTCGATAAAAACGCAGATTCAGGCGACAGATCAGAGAAAAAATCTACAAGAACCAAATTTCGCCCTGACTACCCTATTTCTTTTAAATTTGACTATAAGGACCCTTCTTCGCTAGCTCGTTTCCTATTTGAAGGCGGTAAGATTGTTCCTGCTCGCGTAAGCAAATTGAGCTTTAAACAGCAAAAGGCCCTTAATAAGGCGATCAAACGCGCTCGTCATCTTGCTTTATTGCCTAACGGCTCTATCGCTTATGACGATTTCAAAAGACCTGCGCCGATCTCTCCAAAGCCTTTTGAATACTAGATCCTGTATTTATTACAGATTAACTCAACGCAATAAAATCCCCTTTCATGGGGATTTTTTATTTTATTTTATTGATAGGGCAAGCAGTCCAAAGAAAATAAGCTTAATGTGAACGCACGATCGGGCTTCATTTTGGCCTTGCGGAAATAATACTTATCGTCCTCTTCTTTATCCTTGGCTTCATTGGCATCAATCTCACTCAGACGGCGCTGTACTCTGGTTTTGGGTATTGTGGCAGGGTCTTCTACCAGTAAACCCAAGGTGGAACTCACAAGAGCATTCCACTGTTCTTGAGGATAAAACATATTGTAAAATTCGCGAACCCGACAAAAAGTTTTTAAATCTGAAGACTTAAGCCAGCCCACCTTCTCAAATTGGGTTCCAGGTGGACGATCTCCCCAAGCCAGTTGCACCATAGTTCTTAAGTATTGTCCAAAAGACAAACTGATCATGGGAGTTTCTGCTAGTTCCATTAAACATTTTTCTTGCAGCTTGGGCATGTCGCCAACTACAGACTCAAAAATTTGAAAGTACTCTACACATCCTGAACCACGAATAGAATTGATACACTTTTTTCTGGCTGGTGAAAGTCGCCCCAAAAGCTTGCCTTTCTGACTCCGAGAGAACTCATTGATCTGAGCATCACACAGTTTATAAAGAGGTTTATCATACATAAAATAGGCTAGAGCACCTACGAGAATGATGGCCACAAACATCCATTCAGGAATATATCTGAATATTTGCGACAGAAAACGTTCCATTACACGGGCTTACCACAATTCATAAATTTTAAATTGATCGGGTTCTGAGCTTTCGAGTCCTTTTGTAACCACAAGGCACGATCTAAAGGGCAAAAGAAGATCTTATATTTTTTAACATCAAAGACTTGTGTGATCTGCACGATCTCTTTAAAAAAATCTTTTAGTCCCCCAATGGCATCTGCGGCTTTTGGGTTATCGTTGTAGTTCTTTAACGAAGAGTATGCAGAATCTAGAATTTTAGTGATATGTACACTTTGCACATCATGAATCTTTTCGGATAAACTTTTTACCTCTACCAATTTTTTTGCCAGGTTAAGAGCTGTTTTTTGCGCTTCTTCTTCGGCCTTATTCACCCGTTCTTTATGAAATTCTGCTGTAAGACTCAGCACGACTTCAATCTCTTGAGTCAGTCTCTCGTCCATTTTCATCCGTTTAGAAGCCCAAACACTTGCCGTGGCCACTTGTCCTATTAAAACTACCAGTAAAAAAACTGAACACACTTTCATGTCTTAAGCATATTAGATTTTTTATTTTTTTACAGGTCTAGTTTTTGGTTGCCAATTTAGGGATTTTATTGTTGCCCCCTCAACCAGACCTTGGCCTGAATTTTAGAAAGAAATTTCCACACCTAGTCTTTGAAAGAAAATCTGAGCATCTTTGCCATAAGCTTTCAGATAATCCCCAGGTAAAAGTAGCCCCGTGATAGACTGAAACCTAAGCCCAGATTCGGTTTGCAGTTCATAGGTCAAGTCCATCTCGTGTCCAATAAATTTTTCAGTGGAGTTCAAATTATTGTTATAGGGTCCATCTAAAGACGCCCCAGAATCCCACACCAGTGAGTTTCCTCCCAAGGCCCCAAGGCCACGAATACCAGAAGAGGCCGAAGTACGATAAAAACGATTATATTCTAAAAAGAATCTCGAGTTGCTTCCCAAAACCCATGTCAAACCCGCACTGTAATAGGTCAAATTGCTCCAGCCCAATAAGTTCATCTTTCCTGCATTTTGGAAATGGTTGTAGTAAAGGGGGTCATAGCTTTCATCTACGCCCGCTGTGCTTGCGTTATCTCCTGTGTCTGTATGGTATTGGATATAAACTCCCAACTGCCACGGCTCATAAGCTATAAAACCTGTGCGCCCATGTAACATGTGAGCACGAATATCTTGTCCAGAGGTTCTGTTTACGCCTTCTTGGATCACTCCATCAAAGCTGTAAAAAAAACGTCCTGTCTCGCCCGTTAAAGAGATAGCGTAAATGTCCTTTTCTTCTTTAGGAAAATTCACTGGTAGAGGCACTGTGAGGGCCATCTCATCACGATCAAGCATCATAAACGTAAAGCTGATATTCTTTACATAAGGCTCAAGAGCTTTTAGGTCTGCGTTCAAGAAATAAATTTTATAGTCTTGATCATCATAGGCGGCAGCCCCAGAGGACCAGCTAGAGATCGCAAAGCCCCCAAGCTGAAACCTTGCCACATCGGTTTGGTATTGAAAATATCCACCGTCAAAGCGTGTGGGGTAATCGTCATCTAGGTTTTTGGAAAACACGGCCCCATTGCCAATTTCAAAAGGCGTTCGACCCACAAATACAGAAAGTCCCGAAGCAAAATTCCACTCTGCATTGGCCTCATACAGTTGAAGCATCTCTTGATCTTGACCACTGAAATAGGGGTACCCAGCGTAACCCAAGTAGTCGCTCCCCCAGGTTTCAAATCCCAAAAGAGAGGCTTTAAATTTTAGATTTTCCTGCGCCTTAAAGTTAGCGGAGAGAATAATTTGGTGAGCCAAACGGTTGGTCTTTCCCCCAGAAACCCCCGCAGGACGATGCAGGGATTCAAAACGCGAACGATAATTCCCCATCCACTGAATGTAGGTGGGGTTAGATTGCTGCGCAAAGGCCTCTGCCAAGAACAGGGCTTCCATAAGACCTGCACAAATCATTAGCAAAATAAGATGCGTAAGAGCTTTCGTATTCGTCATAAACCCATGTTAAACGAGTTTTTTTGAAAAAAGTAGTGCTTCTAAGCCAAGAATAGTATAAACCAATATCTTCAAGTTCAGTCATGGACAATTCGACTCGGGAAGTAGCGCAGTCTGGTAGCGCATCTGGTTTGGGACCAGAGGGTCGCAGGTTCGAATCCTGTCTTCCCGACCATTTAAATTTCACGAGCCCTCGACCACCCAAATCACCTAATTACTTAATATTACACCACTTTTAATTTGGTTCGTATGATATTTCACTTGATGGTACAGATGGGGTATCGAACCGTCTCTTAATACAATAGTTGCAACCTTGCAAATATTGTATATACTCATATGTCATGAGCAGCAAAATAATAAATTCACCAATTGAACGTACCACTAGAAAACTATTCAGTATCGTTATTGAACGCCTGGCCGTTGTCATTAGCAAAGAGAGCTTAAGTTTCTCTCAGGTCGCCGCTCTTCACATTATTGATCGAGAGGGGTTCATTAACATTAATGACATTTCAAACAAACTCAATCTCTCTGTGTCTGCGTCTAGCAGAATGATTGATGAACTTGTGAAAAAAGAATTTGTTGAAAGAAAAGAAGATCCCAAAAACAGAAGAGTTAAAATTTTATCTCTTTCACCAGATGGCGAGCACTTTATGAACAACCTAAGTATCGAAAGAGTGAAAATAATAAAACAATCAGCCAACTTGATAGTAGACAAAGTAAAATTAAAAATAATCGAAAAAAGCAAAGGGAGAAAAAAATGAAAACCATTATAATCGTATCACTAATTTTGGTGGCAAATGCAGCCAGTGCGCAAAGTCATGATCATCATCAAAGTCATTCTAAAAAAAGTGATCACCATTTAGAAATAAAAAAACAGTTTAAGCCTACAGATGATCTTAAAGTTCGAATGGAAAAGGTCTTAAGTCTGATGAAGGAATTAAAAGTAAAAAAAGATGATGTAAAGAGCATTAAAGAATACGGAGATAAACTCACTCTCACCGTTAACGATATATTCAAAACTTGCAAGCTTGATCCAGAAGCAGATGAGGCCATTCACCCATCACTAGGATTAATTCTTGATGGGGCTCAAGAATTTAAAAAGGGTCAATATGATAGTGGTCACAAAAAAATTCACGAGGCCCTTTTAGATTATGAGAAGTTATTTAAGCATGAAGGATGGAATCATTAGAAATTTAATTTAATAAATCAAAGTTTAGAACAGACTAAAAATGAAAGGTTTAAAATGGAAACTCAATTAGAAGGTAAGAAAAACATTGTCATTGGTCTCTTTTCAATGGCTGCGTTCATGCTCTATGGCTTTTTATTAATATATTTAAGAGACTTTGCACCCAATGCGGCGGAGTGGGCTGCTGCTTATGGCAGTGGTAAGCATTTCGAGGCTAGACTAGCTCATGTCCATGGTAATCTTTTCGCTTTTTTAAATATTGTCATTGGTTATCTACTTTTCAAACTCGACATCAATTCAACTCAAAGAAAAATTGTGTCTTGGTTAGGTATTCTAGGTCTATTAATGCCGATTGGCATTTTGTTAGAGCTACTTTTGTCTGCATCTCCAATTTTTGTACTTATTGGAGCAGTATGTATGACTGCCAGTGTTTTTTTGTTGGGTTACTTTTTAATGAAATCCAAAAAGGTAGTGATTTAGATTCTTGAGATCAAAGGAACCAAGAAAAGGTGGATAAATGAAAAATGTAACCCTCTATTTTATAAAAAGACCAATTCTGGTAAATTTTATTTTGGCGCTCAATTTTATTATTGGTGGCTATTTCATTTATAAGGTTCCCAAGGAAGCCTTCCCTGGCGTTTCAATGAATCAGATCGTTATTGTGACTAAGTACCCTGGAGCATCGGCCAAAGATGTTGAGTTGAATGTCACTGTGAAGCTGGAAGAGAAGATCGCTGAAATTGGAAATATCAAAGAATATCGTTCAAGTTCCATTGAAAGTGTATCAAGGGTTACAATCTTTGCAGACGATAACTTAAATGAACTCCAATTTAAAGATCTTCTATTAGATGTGCAGACTGAAGTGGATAAAATTGATGATTTCCCATCAGATATTGAAGGTCAACCCATTATTACCAGTGTTACAACGGAAGATCGTCCAATTATGGAGATTGCCTTTACTGGCGATTATGCGCACTTAAAAAATACCTTACATGAAATAGAAAATGATCTTCGTAAAGTTTCAGGTGTTTCAAATGTAACTTTGGTGGGTCTCCCTGATGAAGAAATTCACATCGAAGTAGACGCTAATAAAGCTCAGGAAAAAGAAATTGATCTTAATTCGATTTACTTTGCGATCAATACTAGAAATCAAGTCGGAACAGGTGGAACGCTTGAATCTTTTTTATCTCAAAAAAAGATTGTTTCATTTAATAAATACGACAAAGCAGAAGATGTTCTAAATACGGTAATTAGAATGTCACCTGATGGTCAAGGAGTTTACTTAAGTGATGTCGCTGAATTAAATTACCGACCTAAAGATGAAAAACTTATTGTTCGTAATAATGGAAACCGTGGAGCTTCAATCCTAGTGGCGATTAGAAGTGGTGTAGATCAGTTAAAAGTATCTGATCAAATCAAAGAGTTTTTAGCAAATCTAGCACTCCCAGATGGTGTAACTTACAAGCTAAATAATGACGTATCTGATAATGCAAGAAGTAAGTTCTCTCTTCTCAAGAATAATGGTCTCATTGGTTTTATTCTTGTTCTTATTCTACTCTTTTACTTCCTTGGTGGTAAACCAGCTTTTTGGACGGCATTTGGTATTCCCTTTTCCATTTTTGGAAGCATGATTATGTTTGTTCCTATGGGGATGACACTTAACTCAGTTTCAATGGGGGCATTTGTAATCGTTCTTGGGATGATTGTTGATGATGCTATGGTGATAAGTGAACGTTTCGATGTCAATATCGAAGATGGCCAATCACCAGAGGAAGCGGCCAGTAATGCTGTGGGAAGGCTCTGGAAACCAGTGTTAGCATCATCTTTAACAACGATAGTAGCATTTTTACCATTATTAGCATTAGGTGGCCTATCAGGTAAATTTATTTGGCAGATGCCTACAGTTGTCATGATGGCGTTGTTTGTTTCACTTATTGACTGCTATTTATTATTACCAGCTCACCTTGCTCATGGGTCAAATAAAAAGGGGCAATATCAAAAAAATAAAATTGTCGTTTTTGGTGAGAATTTATATGAAAAACTACTTCGCAAGTTAATTGATCACCGTTATTTTGTGACACTTGGATTCTTAGGGATACTTGGTTTTAGTGTCTTTATTGGTGCAACAAAAGTAAGAAAAGATTCTTTTCCGCAAGAGGCCTCTGAAGGATTCACGATTAAAGCAACCCTTACAAAAGGATATGCTCCCGAAAAAGTCGAAGAAATAATCAGTGAATTAGAAAAGAGTATTCAAAGTCTAAAAAAGAAAGAGCTTGTAGGATATACCACGAGAATCGGTACACATAGCTTAAGCTCCCTTACAAATTTAGGAACCGAAGAAAACTTAGTTGCTTTTATGGTTTATTTAACTCCCTATAGTGACAGAAATAGAACTGCTCAAGATATTGTAGATGATATTCGCGCAAAACATTACAGATTTTATACAGAAAAAGGATACGGTTTAGAATTTGACCTGATGCGGATCGGTCCCCCACTTGGCGAGCCATTTGAAATAATTATCTCTTCAAACAACAATGAAAACCGGGCGAACTCCTCACTAAAAGTAGCCAATTTTTTAAAGATGATTGATGGTCTCTCTGATGTGAAAGACGATCAAATTGAAGGAAAAGATGAGATTAATCTTAGGCTAAATTATAAAAAAGTTGCCCAAGCAGGTTTAACACCGGCAGACATTATCAGGACTTTAAGAATTGCTTTTGATGGTCAGGTTGTCACAGATTATTCGTCAATAAATGAAACTTATGATTTTCGCTTGAGATTGAACAAAAAAACGAGAGGAGATTTAGATTTTGTTTCCAATCTCCCGATAGCAAATAAGCGTGGTCAGCTTATTAAGTTAAACACGATGATTGAGTATGAAGAAAGACCATCTTTTGCAGAGATTAAGCATTTTAACGGTCAGCGATCAACATCTATTACAGGAAATATAAATACAGAAAAGATTACAGCAGTTGAAATGCTCAAGAAATTTAACGAAACTTTTGTCAAAGATAAAAATGTTAAATACACAATTAGTGGACGTCCAGTAGAGGAAGAAAAAATTTTTGCTGGCTTAAAAATTGCTGCGGCACTGGCGATTATTGGAATATATTTTATCCTAAGTTTAATGTTTGATTCTTATGCAAAACCTTTTTTAATATTAACAGTAATCCCTTTTGGAGTTGTAGGAATATTTCTATCCTTTTTTGCGCATGGATTACCAATTTCGATGTTTGCAGGAATCGGTCTAATTGGTCTTTCTGGCATCGTTGTTAATGACTCCATCGTTCTTGTAGATCATTTAAGTCAACGACTTAAAGAAAATGCGAAATTCTCTATAGATGTTCTCATCCAAGGGGCCAAAGAGAGGCTTCGTCCAATCTCTTTAACTACCGTAAGTACAATGCTCGCCGTGGCTCCCACTGGATATGCTATTGGTGGTTATGACTCCTTGTTGTCTCCACTGTCATTGGCAATACTTTATGGACTTTTATTTGGAACTACGGTCGTTCTTATTTTAATGCCCAATCTATACGTAATTGGCAATGATCTAGGAAACTATATGAAAAAGGTTAAAGGTAACAAAAAGGCAGCACATTTATCAGTTTTATTAATCCCACTCATAATTGGTTTACACACAAAAGAAGTTAAGGCCGAAGCAAGAATAAACATTAAAAGAATTGTAGAACTTGTCGAAGATACCAATGAATTTAAGATTCAAAATGAGTCAGTAAGTCAGTCTGAATTTGGCATTGATGCAGTTGATGGACTCCTCGATTCAAAACTGAGTTCAAAGTTTTTTAAGTATTCCTCGGTAAATTATCCCAACCCACCGATCTCTCTTGATTCTGAGAAAGAAGGATTCGGACTTAGTTTTGATTACGAAAAAATGACTTCATTTGGAGTAAAACTTGGTTTGGGGGTTGGATTTGAGGATAAAAAGCTTGGAACAATTCCGGCCAATAATCAATTTAATCTTAATGCGATGGATACTGTTTATAAAGCAAGTATTGCCGCTCCGCTCTGGAGAAACTTTGGCAGTAAGGAATATCACTTAAACAGAAGTGCTGCCCTTACCAAAAAGAGTGGCCAAACCCTTCAAGGTAAATCTTTAAAGGACAAACTAATTATCGATGCTGTCACTCATTATTGGTCGATAGTTAAGTTAGAAGAAGAGAGAGAAATTGCTCAAAATTCACTGACACGTTTTAAAGAACTACATAAATTGAACATAACAAAAATAAAGTCTGGAATTATCAGTAAGTCCGAGTTCTTAACTTCTGAAGTTGAAATTACAAGTCGAGAGAAAATCTTAAAAGATTTAGAGTCTAGGATAAGAATTGAGAAATTAACTCTAGAAAGTGCTTTAGAACTGAAATCTTCTGTTGTGATTGAGCATGACAAAATGAATGCTTCTAGTTCAATTCTAAGCAGCAAAAGTAGTTCTGCTCTAAATTTAGTAGAGTCTGGTCTTACCTATAAACAAATGCAAAGTAATAGTGAGCTTTTTGATGAATTGGTTTCAATTGAAAACGAAAAAACAAAATCAAATGTTGATTTTTTTGTATCTTTAAAGAGTTTTGGACGTGGTGATAATTTAAGCAACTCAATTAGTGAAAACACTCAAGATAAATACGAGGTATTTGCTGGTGTGACTTGGGATCTTGACGTAGGAACTAAGAAAAATGATTCTGCTATAGCAGCAGCGATGAGTCGAAAAAGACAAGCAGACTACAGGAGAAATAAGACCAAGCTTCAACTTATAAAGAGCGTAGAGTCGCTAAAAGAAAAAGTAAAATCTAATAAAGAGCAGATTGTATTTCTTGAAAAGATGAAAGAGCAACAGTTCAATATTTTGAAAGCTGAAAAGAAGAGGTTTGAAAATGGTAGAATTACAACATTAGACTTTGTAAAACTACAAGAGGCTTATGATAGAAGCTCATTGCAAGTTATAGCACTTAACTTTTCAAATGAAATAACCGCTCTTAATTTATATTTTACGGTTGGAAAGACGGATGAATATTTACGGTCATATATGGAGTAAAAAAATGAAAGAATTACCAGAAAATGTAAATGTATATAAACGCACTCCTGATTTTAATCAAGAAACCATCCCTGCTGGATTATTGAAGGCCCATACAACAAAAGAAGGAACTTGGGGAAAAATTTGTGTCTCCAATGGGAAATTACTATACACAATCGAGAAAGAACCACAGGAGACAATAGAACTAATGCCCGGGAAAATTGGAGTTGTGGAGCCACAAGTTCCACATCATGTAGAACCATTGGGGGATGTTGAGTTTCATGTGGAGTTTTTAAAATGAGCGATAGAAATAAGAAAGTCATTGCCTTTACTTTGGGCTTGCTCGCAATTGGCTTTGGAGTAATGACGATAAAATCTGGAGGATTTGCTCTCTTTGGTGGAGTTGAAGGAAAGGATTTTGCTGGAAGGTATGTTCCATTTGTACTTTGGTTTAATTTCATTGCTGGTTTTTTCTATGTCATATCAGGGATTGGCATTATTCTAAAGACCAAATGGGCCCTAAAATCATCCATCATTCTGGCAGCTTTGACACTGCTAGTATTTTTGGCTTTTGGAATACATATTTTTTTAGGAAATCCCTATGAGACGAGAACCATTGGAGCAATGTCCATTCGAACCATTTTTTGGATATTCATTTCCGTCTCTTTAATGAAAATTGGATCAAATAATAAGCAGGAAATTTCTCTTTAATTTTATTTGAGTTATTTTTTATCAAGGCAGAACTAAACTGCTGAAGCGCCGGCAACCCCCGATCCAACTTCTTAATGGTTTCAACCTTGAATTCTTTGATCAGACTTGGGGCCATATAGCTGCCTGAAACCAGTAAAATAATGGCTGCTACTATTTCTGCTACTGCTTTCATTTTTCTTCCTCCTGTTGGCGGCGAACAATGGTAGTCACTACGGACTTGTCCCATTGCCCACCTTTTTTACTTTTAATTTTTTTATCGTTTAAGTGCTTAGCGATTTGACGAAATGATTGGTCCTCTTCATGAAGCTTCATGATCAGCTTTATGACTTGCTGCTCCTTTGGGCTTGAAACGATCTGGCCCTTTACCAACATTTCCCCATACTTCACTCGAAGCATTTGGGTGCCTTGATCCTTATTCAAGCCGTGAAGTTTGATGGCATCCAAGACAGAGGTTTTGGGCCAAGCTGAGTCAGTTACGACTACAATCTGCCTCATAGAGAGACCTAAATCGAGGTAAAGCTTCTTGAGTATTCCGTAATTTTCCGCTGGCGTATTGAAAAAATGTGTAATAAAAACAGAGATATAACTAAGATTGGGAAGCGGTTCGTTTAGCGTTGCGGTTGCCCGACCAATTTTAACAACAAAGCGTAAAACCACTCCTTCATCCCCAAATTTGACCTTCTGCGGACGGGAGGCTCTTGCACTGCGGACGGCGCGCTTCAAAAATCAGTCCGATCATGAATGCAGAGTGGACTTCAAAATTTAGGTTACAGCTCTTAGTCTGCCTTAATGGCTGGTGAGATTTCACCGATAAGTATAAATATGAAAACTTTTTTATTCTTACTTTGTATCTCTTTAGCTGCATGTGCGTCCAGTCCCCCATTACACTGCCGTAAACGAGTCAGGAAAACCGCCGAAGCGAAGTATAGCGAAAGAGGGTTTTTCAATCGAAAGGCCGCCAGCTTTTTTGGAAACCTGCGGGAACGGCACTTAGGAGCTATCATCAATGTGAAAGAGCCAAAATTTGTCATGTCATAGATCAATTTAAGTCTCTGAGTGGCGATTCTGGGCGTTTGGTGCCGTTTAAGCATGGCTGCACATCTCAAAAGTATGTGAGTGATTTTGATCGGGCATTGTCTGAATTTTCTAGATAAATAAAAATATAATTAAAATTTCATATTAAAAGGCCTTACTGTTTCTTAGTATGTGATGCTCACGCATTTAACAGAAACATCCTCTTTATCCAATGCGGACCCTGCACAAAGAAATTTTGTGGGGGATTGAGCCCCAGATACCGAACTAGGCTGCCTTCTTCGGTAAAGCTTTAAAAAATTTTACGCATGTTGTTCAATATAGTTTCAGAAGCATTACGACGTAAGTGATGATCCCTTTAAAAGGATCTTCTGTTCAACTCTCTTTATGGGTAAGACCTGCTTTCTACTTCCACTCCGAAATTTTTTTCAAAAAGAATCCTGAGCTATATAGGACTACTCCCGTAAATAGCAGACATAAAATTCGTATGATTGTGGGAGCTGAAGCGGCGTCATAAAGCAATGCCTTGCCTGCGGCCAAACCCAGAACCAATAAGGCAGACTTAGCCATAATCTCATCCTTTCTGTTATAAGAAAAAAGAATGACTGCTAGGGCATAAAGCAACCAACACATTGAAACCGCCAGAGAACCATATTCTCGAACAAAATTATAAAAACCCGCAATTGCAAGAATATGGGTTGCTGTCAGAAGTGCGACTCCTAATGCCTTTGTAGATTCACTTGCTATCAATTTAGGATTTGTGGCAAACATGATCCATATAGTGATAAAAGCGGCAACAGCAGCAAGAGAGACATTGAGATCACTTCCATTTAATAGATGCGAAACAATCTTAAAATATTCGATAATGCCAACAGCCCCGAGACAAATCTGTAAAGCCAGCAAAGCATTGTTTGATAGCGTAGAAGTCATCTTTTTTAGAGGATAAAATAGAAATCCTACCAGAAGTAAAGTCAATAACCACGGACGAAAACTCTCTGGCATCAGTACCAAATAACCAGAATGAAATGCGACAATCGAAATAAAAGCAAAGACAACACCATCGCTGTGCAGTTCTTTTTGAACCATCCACTTTTTTGCCAACAAATATAGTCCCATCAATAATCCTGCAAAACCTAAAGTGACCCATGGGGCAATAGCAGGTTGAATTTGATAAATGAAATTATATTCTACGGCATAAAATATTAGGAGTACGGGAAAGAAACACCAGGCTTCAACTTCTGACAAAGGCAGCTTGGTTTTCTTGCTATGAAAAAAGGTTCCGACAGCAAAGATACAAAAATGTAATCCTAATAATGAAGCCGAAAGGGCATAATATTGCGTGCCCACACCCCCAGCAATACTAGTTAAAACAATAGCAAGATATGACGCCACCAAAGTCAGTAAGCGTGATTGAATAGAAATTGAAATTACAGAGTAAACCAAAGAACAACAAATATAGTAGTAAGATAGTAAATAAAAATTACTTTCTGCGAGAGGGCTGATATCTGCATCTAAAATTAAGGGAGACGCATAAGCCCCAATGGCTGAAACGACAGCATAAATATCATGTCTAATTTGAGTGTAAAGCCAAATACAGGCTCCAGAAATAGCACTTGTTAAAATTAAAGACAGATTAAAATTAAATAAGGAGTAAAAACCATAACCCGCATAGATCGTAAGAAAAAGGACAATGATTCCTGCAGCTGGCAACAGACTGGAGTAACCCCAATCAAATTTTTTTAAATACAGGCCCATCCCAATAAGACTGAAACCTAAAAGAGCGGCCAAGCCCATTTGTCTTTCAGGAGTCAACCAGCCTGAGTCTAAAGAAAGCTTAATAATAAAGCATCCAGCTAAAACAAAACAGATCGCAGCAACCACACCCAACCAGTTTGCTTCTCTAAAATAAGCAGGCTCAGACTTTTTTGATCCTGAAGGGCGTGGAGAGTAATTAACAGGCTTACTTTTTATATTATATGTTGGTGTTACTGGTGTATTTTTTTGAGCTGGGTTTTGCACTTCAGCTTGAGGTTGCACTTGGGACCTAGGTGCAGCATGAGCCTGTGATTGCGTTTGGGGTTTAAATTCTAATTTAGAAATTGAGGTTTCAATTTGACTTAAACGCTTTTCGATAGAGTTAAGTCTATCTTCCATATTTGCTATGTCCATGAATTGTCCTTGCTGTAAATTTAAATCGTAAACTTATTTTTAAGTTTCATGGTCATTGATATTAAAGTCAAATTGCTTTCAGCAAAGGTACACCTTGCGATATGTTTAACTTTTAGACGGACGTTATATGTGCCAAGAGGATAAAAGTGTCTTTACTGCTTTTAATAGGTCTAGACTTGGTATAAGACGTGCACCCTTTCAGAGAAAGGGGAAAAATTTATGAAAAATTTTATCAAAAACGCACTTCGTTTAAGTGGTTTCTTATGTTTGGGCTTTGCCGCTCACTCTGCAAATGCACAAGCCTGTCATTACTCTGATTTTAATGAGCATCACGTCTATGTAGGGTCTTATAATGCCTGCATTTATAAGACCATCCAAACAGTGGATTGTGCTCCATTAGAAAATCAGAAGCAAAGCCTAAGCAAGTTAAAAAAAGCCGTCTTTTCAGTCTGCGGTCGCAAAGCAGGAGATTTAATTGAGAAGGACTTACGTGCCAAAAAAGCTGATCCTCAAGCTCGTCTTAATTGCCATCGAGACTTTGGAGAATATATTGTTTCAAAAAGAGACGATGTTTTTGCGTTTAATTTAGAAGATAAACAAAAAGAGTGCAAAAATGATTTAAAAATTCAAAAGGCCCAAGCCAATACACCACGCCCATCAAATGGAAATGGTGCCTACTTAGACCAAGGTATTCAGTAATCAGTGCTAAGCTTTCAAATAAGAATCTATGGGACCGCAGGTGTGGTCCTATCGTAAAAGGGGCCGATTAAGCCCCTTTTTTAATGCGTTTATAACATTATTCAACCGTGTAGGATTTTTCAGAAAGATTTTATTTATTTTGTAATTTCCTGAAAACTTTTTCTACTAGACAAAATTTAGTGACACTAGATTGTAATAAATTAACGCCTACAAAAACAGTGAACCACACCCAAAGTGGTGAGTGATAGTAGGTCAACGCTACACTTGATAAAACCATGGTGCCCGCAAAGGCTCTGATTTGATTTTCGATTGTCATTTTAATCCTCCATTTTAAGTTCGTGTTGAATTTGAATTTGTCTTTGATGTCCCACAAACCAGTAGTAAAGCACGGGTACAGCAAAGCGACTTAAGATTGTGGCGGCGATCTCGCCAAAGATTAGGCTCACAGCTAAACCTTGAAAAATGGGGTCTGCTAACATCACTGAACTGCCCACAACCACTGCGGCGGCAGTTAAAAGCATAGGGCGAAACCTAAGTACACCCGCACTGACCACTGCCTCTTTTAAAGCCATCCCTTGCGCAATTTGATGTTCAATGAAGTCGACCAGAATGATGGAGTTCCTGACAATGATTCCCGCACCCGCAATAAATCCAATCATTGAGGTTGCCGTAAAATACGATCCTACAAGGGCATGTCCTGGCAGAATCCCAATTAAACTGATGGGAATCGGAGTCATAATAATCAGGGGAACCGTAAAGCTTCGAAACCATCCTAAAACTAGAACATAAATCAAAATCATAACCATACCAAAGGCCCCACCCAAATCACGAAAGACTTCATAGGTGATAAACCACTCTCCATCCCACTTCACTACAGGAGCCAGAGTATCCCAAGGTACTTCTGCGGTTTGGATGGGATATTTTATTTGTGGTGCCAATTTAAGAATTCCATAAACGGGCGCTTCTTCTGCCCCAGCCAATTCGCTCATCACATAGGACACTGGTTTTAAGTTTTTTCTATGAAGGGTGGTCTGTTTAAATTCACGAGGCTCCTTTAAAACATCACTGGCCTCCACGGAACCTGATTCAAAAGAGGGAATCTGTAAACGCGCAAAGGGTCTGACACTGGAGCGATGATCTTGAGCCACAGATAAATCTACAGAAACATCTTCTGGCGACAGAGTATCCGATAAGGTAGTGATGGAGGTTTCTGAAAATAACAAATGCCCCAAGTGCATAAGGTCTTCTGCACTCGTTCCTAATAGTCCGCCTTTTTTTTGATCATATTCATACAACAAGCGTGTACGCCCTTCTCGCATGGTCGTATCTAAGTCGACCACACTAGGTTCGTTGGCAAAAATCTGGGCCAGCTCTTCAGCGACCTGATCACGCACTTGTTGGTTCGGTCCATACACTTCAGCAATCATGGTGGCCAAGACAGGAGGACCTGGTGGGATTTCAAGAACTTTGGTGATGGCTTTCATTTTTTGACCAAAATCAGAAATCACTGGTCGCAGCTTTTCGATCACTTCGTGACTGGACTGGTCTCGATCATGTTTGGGTGTAAGTAGAACATGAAGATCATTTTGATAGTCAGTCCCCCTTAGAAAAGTGTGCTTCACCATTCCAGAAAATGAAAATGGTGCCGCTTCGCCTGAAAACACTTGCACCATTTTAACGTCTTTATTTTTTAAAATTTCTTGAGCCAGTTCTACAGAATGCTCTTTGGCTATTTCTCTTGGCGTTTCCGCAGGATAATCCACAAGAACTTGGAACTCTTCTTTATTATCAAAGGGAAGCATTTTGACCTTTACAGATTTAAAGGCAATTAAGCTTGAGGCGAGCAAAAGTAAAACCATAATGAACGAACCAAAAACTAGAGATGATTTCTTTGATCCTAATAATAACTCCATCACACGCTCATAAATTTGATCCAGTCGACTGGATTTTTGCCCTTCTTCTGACTCGTCATGCGATTCTTCTTTAAGAAGTTTAACCGAAGCCCATGGAGTGATAATAAACGCGACAAACAGCGAAAGAATCATGGCAAGACTAGCACCCACAGGGATAGGTTTCATATAAGGACCCATCAATCCTCTGACAAAAGCCATCGGCAAAATCGCAGCAATCACGGTAAAGGTCGCTAAAATTGTAGGGTTGCCTACCTCACTTACAGCGCGGATAGTGGCTTTCACAAGTCCACCCTTTGCTCCTGCACGTAAGTGTCTTTCTATGTTTTCCACCACCACAATGGCGTCATCCACTAAAATTCCTATAGAAAAAATCAATGCAAATAGAGTGACTCGATTCAGGGTGTATCCCATAAAATAATAGATCGCCAAAGTCAGAGCCAACGTGACTGGAATAGCAATGGCCACTACAAGAGCTGCACGCAAACCCATAAAAAGAGCAATTAAAAACGCTACAGAAAAAGTGGCAATCAGCAAATGTTCAATCAGTTCATGGGATTTATCTGAAGCGGTGGAGCCATAATCTCTGACCACACTCATTTTCAAGTCTGAATTTTCAGGCTTCGACTTCGTCTCTTCCACAAAGACATTCACTCGTTTTAAAATCTGTTCTGCAAGGGTGACAACGTTTGTGCCTTTACGTTTTGAAAAGACAATCGAAACCGCTTTTTGTGGAGCTTTCCCTTCTTCTACAAGAACCGAACCTCTAACCACTTGCTCAGGGCCATCCGTGACTTCTGCAATATCCTTAATATAAACAACTTGGCCACCTCGTTGGCCAATGACCACGTTTTTGACATCTTCAAGATTCTTAAGACGACCACCGACTTCTACATCTAAAGTTTTTTCGTTGTTCCAGTTTTTTCCTGAAGGTGCCAAAGCATCATTTTTCTTTAGGGCCTGGGCCACAGAAAGTAGTGAAACGCCTCTTTGATTCATCTTAGTGGGGTCCACAATCACTCGTAGCGCTCGTTTTTGTCCTCCTAATAATTCCACCCGCGAGAGATCGGGAGTGCTAGACAGCTCTCTGGCTAACGGGGCCACTACTGAACGCAACTCATACTCACTTAATTGGTCTGAGGTGAAAGACAGTACAAGAAAAGGAACATCATCAATAGAAAATGCCTGAACTTGCGGAGCCATTGCATTGGCAGGAAGTTCACTTTTAATTAACATAAGCTTATGGTGAATTTTAACCAAGCTAGGTTCCATAGGCTCACCCACTTTAAACCGCACCGTCACCAAACTTCCATGGGGTTGGCTGCTGGAGTAGACATACTCAACACCATCAAGCCCCCACACTGCGCGCTCTATGGGTTCTGTGACTTTTCTTTCAATCTCTTCGGCTGTAAATCCAGGCGCGCCCGTTCGTATATCAATCATAGGAACAGAAATTTGTGGTTCTTCTTCTTTCGGGGTTAGATATACAGCAAACAGTCCCAAAAGAATGCTCACCACCGCAATCACGGGAGTCAGTTTAGAATGTACGAAAGCCTTTCCGATTTGCCCTGCAAAACCTAATTTATTGTTATTCATAGAATCCACCTATTTCACTTTCAATATTTGATTCGGATCGAATTTAGTCTGTTGGGATGATTTTTCTGCGGATTCAACATAGCTTTGTGCCGCCTCAAAGGTCTGAGCGATGACATCCGCTCGGCGATTAAACACTTCGGCAAGCTGTAAGGCATTGATAGAGCCATTTTTAAAAAGCCTTTCCATTGTCTTAAGCTGTTCGTCCATAGCTTTGGCAGATTGATTCAAAAGATCCAAGTTTTCATCAATAGCAGTAAGCTGTTTTTGAAATGCGTTCTTCTGAGCCTCTTGTTGCACTCTTAGTGCTTGAGCATACTGACCATAAGCTTCTGCTTGAAGCCTTGATTTTTTGTAAACCCCTCGATCTGAGGGATTAAATAGGCTCCATTGCAAATACACACCTGCTGTATACCCTGTGGCTGTATCGCGCTTGCCATTAAACAAGTATGTTTCTGCAAATGCTCCGATGCGAGGTCGATATCTTGCTTTTTCCATCTCGGCCATCATCGTCGAAGCCTTTGACTGTTCTAGTTTCACCTCAAGCTCAAAAGACTCCTGACTTGAATTTTGATTTGATTTTGTAAATATATTTCTTTTCACAAAAACTCTAGGATCAGCAATCATCAAAGACGAAATGTCTACCTGTGACCCCATGGTTTGTAGCGTTTCCTGTAAAGCCCGACTGTGGGTAGAATATTGGCTGATCTGACCTACTAAGCGCAAACGCAAAGATTTAAGCCCCAGCAGTCCCGAATACCCGACTGGATTTTCACGGGAACCAAACTGATATCTTTTTAATAAGCCATCTACCTGATCACGCAAATTTTTAAGCTCTTTTACTTTATAATTTAAAACACCTACTTCGATATAAGATTTAGCTACAGCCAAATACAGACTGGCTCGAGTTTGGTTCCTATGATGTTCTTTTGCATTTTTTAGATGCTCCATCATTTTTTGTTTAGAGGTGCTCATTCCTCCCTCATACAGATTGATATTCACCCCTAAAGCTCCTTGTGCATATAAACTGGCATCTGGCTCATTGATCAATGAAGGGTTGAAATCAGACGCTTGTAGGTCTCTTTGTTGGATCACACCAAAAAACGAAGCACCAGGATCATTGGTATGGTACGCATTAGCATTTAAATACACTTGCGGAAGCCAGTGTTGCTTTGACATTTCATAAGAAATTTGTGCTGACTCATATTCCAAAGCTGTGGCTTTATGAGCTGGAGAATGGGCCTCAATCTGTACCCACACCTCTGAAAACTCTTGTGCTCCCAAAGTGGTGGATGTAGTGAGTGCTAATAAGATTAAAAAAGAATAGATATGTTTCATAGACTAAACCTTTGTAGATTTTAAAGCCTTAACGATTTCAGAGTTTTGTTTTTCTTCCTGAGTCACTCGCGTCATCAAAAGCACTCTAAGCATTCCACAAGCTTCTTTGATGCCAGGAAGGCCCAAACTGTAATACTGATACAGTCCTTCTTTTCTGGCTTGAACTACACCTGCCTCTTTTAAAACCGAAAGATGTTGAGACAGATTCGCTTTGGGAATTTTAAGGGTATCTAGAAGTTCTGACGCATTTTTTTCGCTTTCGCCTAAAATATCCAAAATCTCTAGGCGAACTGGATGAGCCAGTGCCGAACATATTCCCGCTTGAAGCTCATAAATCTCTTTGGTTGCTCTTTTATATCCCTTTGTTTTTGCCATAATATGCCCTTCCTACACCAATTATTAGTTCATATATTTATAAACTAATATACTAATCGACATTTGTAAAGAAAATTAAAGCCTAATGTCTCAAAAAAAACGTTTACAAAGGAATACTGTGTGTTTTTAACTAGATAACGCAAAAGGTCTCGTCCTTAAATCTGTGCACACGAGGTCAAGCCTTGAGTTTTTAGACAAGTTCAAAGAAAGTGGTTGCAGATTCTAAAATACAGTCACTTTCGAGGGGGTCCCATGAATGTCGACACATCTGAACTCAAAAGCTTAATGGAAAAGTATAAAAAGATCTGCGTGTATGGACTGAGTCCAGACAGCACTAAAGCCAGTTTTCATGTTCCTGAATATTTAAGATCACACGGCTGGGACATCGTTGGTGTTTATCCCAAGGAGCATAATGCTGGTGGCTTTAAAATCTACACCAGTCTCAGTGATGTGCCTGCGGACTATCGCAAGTTTGTTGATGTCTTTCGTGCTTCAGACAAAGTTCCTTCTGTCGTAGATGAAGTTTTATCTCTTGGAGGAACTGAGGTGCTTTGGCTCCAACTTGGCATTTCCAACGCCGAAGCAGAACAAAAAGCAGAAGATGCAGGTCTACAAGTGGTCTCTAACCATTGTTTGGTGATTGAACATCAAAAGGGGTAATTTGATTGTTGGTGGGAGTTACCAGAAAGACTGAGTTATTTACTTTCGAAACTTAAAAATGTAAATATTTAACGAACTTTGAATACTGTAAAAAATTTTAAAAGGATACTGTATGACACTAGCACAACGAAAAATAAAATCACCCTTAGGTCCTCTTTTTCTTGTGGCTTCACCTAAAGCCATTAAGGGAATCTATTTTGACAAACAAAATCTTCCCACACACACAGACGACACTTCCACCCAACGTCTGTTAGATCTTTTAGAACAGCAACTGCAAGAGTACTTTGCTGGAGACAGAACTTCTTTTGACCTTCCTCTTGATCCTGATGGAACAGAATTTCAAAAAAAGGTTTGGAAACAACTTTTAAAAATTCCTTATGGCCAAACCCAATCTTATAAAGATATTGCTAAAGGCATTAAAGACGCCAACGCCAGTCGTGCAGTGGGGACAGCCAATAGCAAAAATCCCATTTGCATTATTATCCCCTGTCATCGCGTGATCACCTCCAATGCTACACTCGGTGGGTACACTGGGGGCCTAGACAAAAAGATTAAACTTCTTAATATTGAACACATCGACACCAAAAATTTATAAAGGGAAAATAATACGACATTCGTGGTCTTGAATTTCTTCTACAGAGCCTCTGTTTTTTGTTGCCGCATCTCTTTTACTGGCTAATAAAACCAAAGCGTACCCTTCTGGAGTTTTTTTATCAGCCACAGCAACCATGGCTAAACCATACTCACCCATATTTTTTGCCGCCCCTTCAATTTCATCTGCCATACTTTTAAAAACATTCATTTCCGAAAGTTCTTTTTCTGTCACTTTTTTAGCTAAATAGGAATGTCCTCTGATCTCAAAAGGCAAAGCAGACCATGTGGGTTTGAACTCTGAGGCATGTTCATCAAATTGTTTTTTTAAATCAGGCTTGATACATGAAATATGCACATGCAGGTGATTCTGCGTGCGACCAAATTGTGAGTTGATCGCCAGAGACGCATGCTCTGGATTGAGTTTGTCACGCATTTTTCTTTGCATATAAAGACGAGCCTCCCAAGATAGATAAAAATAATTGGGAATATCTTCTTTTAAAAGCTTAGGACTCTCCATTCCTGAAATGTCTGCCGTGGGCATCAGAAGATATTGTAAGACACCGACACGGTCTTTAAAAACAACATGTCCCGCATCTATCCCCTCTTTAGTGTCAACATGGATACATGGGTTGACCTTTTGGTTTTTATATTCGCCTTGAGCAAGACACTGTTTACTGACAATATTCCACAAGACATCGGAAGGTTTATTTCGACTTGCACTTCCACAACCCGCACAGAACACAAACATAAATATCACAGCTATCATCTTCAAAGCGTGTTGCACATTCACCTCTCGTTTCAGTTTTAAAGCTTTATACTTAAATTTATACATTATAGTCTCAAAAAGAAATAAACTTTTTGCCAGTTTCTTAACACTCAAATTGATTTCTGATTTTAGGATTTAGGTCGAGTTGCAATATAAATGGAACAGCAAAATAAAATCACAGTCACTAAAACTTTAACCCATAGAATTTCAACTGTAATCCAAATGATTCCCAAGGAACAGGCTATCATGGAAATCGCCAGACACTTTGCTTGTGTAGAAATAGCTCCTCGTTCTTCCCACCGAATCAACGACGGGCCTACCACTCTATTCTCTCGAAGACGTTGATGGGTTTTGGGTGAACTTTTGATAAAACACCATGCCGCTAGAATAATAAAGATTGTAGTAGGTAGTAAGGGCACAAAGGCACCAACGACCCCTATCAAGAGAAATAAGCAGCCCAATAAAAAAACCATGACTCTTAATGCTTTATTTCGAATCATAATCTGCCCATTTCCTTAGGTTCACATGACCATATTGAACTGATTGCTAATAAATTAACACAATTTTTATGTAATTCATGTACTTTTCTAAACAAAGATCGCGTAACTCCTTCAAGAAAAAGACAATTTGGACACATATAATTAAAAGCAAGAACCAATTATAGGAGGTCTTAAATGTCTAAATCCGTATTAGCGTCCATCGTACTTGCTATGTCTTTGTCAGCTCCCGTCTTTTATGCCTCAGCAGCAGATCAACAAAAGACTGTGGGAGCAAAAGTAGAAGCTGGATATGAAAAAACCAAAGACGTCACCAAAGAAGCCTATGAAGATGTCAGAGACGGAACCAAAAAAGCTTATCGCAAAGCCAAAGATGAAACTTGTGAACTCGTTAATGGCAAAATGGAATGCAAAGCCAAAAAAGCAAAACATAAGATACAAAATACTTATGACAGTGCAAAAGATAAAGCCAACGACCCAGTAAGAAAAACCAACTAGAGGTCTTTATCGCCTGCCCCAGCCTCTCCTTACATAAGAGAGAGTGAAGTTCACAAAAAAAGCCTAGGGTTTACCTAGGCTTTTTTTTGTATTCATATACGCATATTTTATATCTTATGTTCTACATGTATGTCTTATATTTATTAGGGCTCACCAAATGACTTTCCGAGTGACCCTAAATATGCAGTGCCTTTTTATGCAAAGGACAGCATGGCGCGCTTTAAAGTCAGTCGCCAGATTTTATAACTGATCAACCACTCAGACTTTTCTTTTTGCCACTGACGTTTAATCTCATCCATTCTTCGCTTATAGTCTTGTGTCTTTTCGGCTTTAAGCTTCACATACTCTTTCTTTAAAGCGTTGATTTTGGTTTGCGCCTCAAGCAACCTAGCTTTTAAATCCTCAAGATGAATCTGCCAATGAGCATAATGATCTACCGAAGTCTTTTGCGCTAAACGCTTTTCATCCATTAACAATTTGGCTTTTAAGATCTCTTCTTCAGGAGCCTTTCTTAAGCTATAAACCAAACCTAACTTTGCTTTGAACTTGATCAACCATTTTGTGGGATCCCAGTGATACCATCTGATTCCATTTCTGTAGTCGTTAGCAAATAAATGATGGAAGTTATGATAACCCTCACCAAAAGTTAAAAAAGCAGCAAATAGATTATCTTTAGCAGAATTTTGATCTGTATAGGTCTGCTTTCCCCACCAGTGACTTAACGAATTGATCAAGAATGTGCCATGGTGCACGCACACCAGTCTCATAAATCCACCCAAGGCCAAACCACCTAAGAAGGAATTAAATATCCACAACCCTAACAGTCCTGGCAAAATCAATCCCATAAAAATAGCAATGGGCACGTAGTACTTATCCTGCCACATCACGATCTTGTCATTCACTAGGTCTCTTTGATAAGCCTTGTAGTGAGGGTGTTGCTCTTCTTTAAAAAGCATCCAGCCTATATGGGCATACAAAAAACCTTTTTTAATAGAGTAGGGGTCCTTGTCAGAATCCACAAATCTATGATGAATTCTATGGTCAGTGGCCCACTTTAAAATTGAGTTTTGAAATGCTGCCGCACCAAACAAAGCATACATCAAGCGCACAAATGTGCTGGCCTCGTAAGACTTGTGCGAAAACAGTCTGTGGTATCCGCCCGTGATCGACATGGCTGTGATTGTATAAAAAACACCAAACAGAACTATAGACCACCAGCTGAAATTTCCGCTCATGATATACCAAACGGTCAAAACCACAGCAGTAACAGGTGTCAGAGTTAAAAATAAAGTGGGCAATATATCTAGATTAGATAATTTATAATTGGGTTTCATGGTTGTTACCTCCCCCTTAATGAACTGCTACAAGAATAACAGAAAGTGATGAACAATCTATCTTTATCGTCCCGCTCAATGAAATCCTCATAAAAAGGTCCAGATACAAAAAAAGCCCTAGTCATCACGACCAAGGCTCTTATATTCGTTTCTTTTTAAGTAGAGCCATAGGCACTTTTCTTAAAAAGTTTTAAATTTTAAGTGTTCCTAACCACCAATTGTTGCAATCAAAGGAGCAATGGCTAAAGAGACCACGCTCATCACCTTAATCAGAATGGCCACACCTGGACCAGAAGTGTCTTTGAACGGATCACCCACTGTGTCTCCCACAACAGCTCCTTTATGAGCCTCAGAACCTTTAGCGTGACCCGCTAAGTTTCCTTTTTCAATGTACTTCTTCGCATTGTCCCAAGCTCCGCCTGCGTTAGCCATAAATAAAGCCATGGTGGCTCCAACAGCTAAAGCACCAGCAAGCATCCCCGCTAACGCAATAGGACCTAACACAAAACCCACTGCAACTGGAGCAAGTACAGCAATCAAACCAGGAACAATCATTTCAAACAGAGCCGCTTTAGTTGTGATGTCTACAATCTTTGCTGAGTCAGGATCAGCTTTGCCCTCAAGAAGACCTGTGATTTCTTTAAATTGTCTTCCAATTTCAACCACAATACTTTGGGCCGCTCTACCCACTGCGGTCATAGTTGTTGCCGCCACTAAGAATGGCAAAACTGAACCAATTAAAAGCCCAATCAAAACACCAGAAGAAGTCAGGTTCAGAGCAATCTCATCTAAGTTGTTAAGCACACGCACATGGTTGACTTCCATATTGAAAGCACTAAATAATGCCACCACAGTAAGTACAGCAGAACCAATCGCAAAACCTTTCCCGATGGCCGCAGTGGTGTTACCCACAGAATCTAGTTCATCAGTGATTGCTCTTGTTTCTGGTCCCAAACCAGACATTTCAGAAATTCCACCCGCGTTGTCAGCGATAGGACCATAAGCGTCCACAGTCATCACTACAGCAGTACCTGCAAGCATACCTACGGCAGCAATAGCTATTCCGTATAAGCCCAAAGCAATGTCTGCCACATACGCCGAAGCAATCACCACAGCTAATGACACAGCTACAGATTCCATACCTACAGCTAAACCACGAATTAAGTTGGTCGCTGGTCCAGTGATAGAGGCTTCCGCCACTAACTTAATGGGACGAGCACTGGTGTAATAGTCTGTGATCAGACCAATCAAAGCTCCACCAATGGCACCTGCCGCAAGAGCTTGAGTCACGGCCTGGCTGATTCCCCAAATGGGCATCAAGATCGCAGAGGCGATAGTTAAAAGAATAGGTGGAATCAATAAAGCCAAACGTAAAACCATGGCTGGTGAAGAATTAGAAAGAAGTCGTGTCACAAAAATCGTGAGCATGGAAATTCCAATCCCTAATGCTGAAAGCAGTAACGGTAAGAACAAAGCTGTTGTTCTAATGTCTGCATCTCCTGTCACTAAATTTGAAAGTGCGTCTGTGTTTACGGTCAGTGCAATCGCCATTGCGGCAACGATGGCCGCAATCATAGATTCATAAATATCTGCACCCATACCTGCAACGTCACCCACATTGTCACCAACGTTATCTGCAATCACTCCAGGATTTCTTGGATCATCTTCGGGAATGCCTTCAATGACTTTACCTGCGATGTCTGCACCCACGTCTGCGGCTTTGGTATAAATACCGCCACCAATTCTAGCAAACAGAGCAATAGATGAAGCTCCCACAGCAAAAGAGTGAATCACAGTTCCTAAAGAATCCGTGCCCCAATACATTTGAGACAGCACACCAATTCCTAACAGTCCTAAGCCCGCCACACATAGACCCATGACTGCACCACCGTCTAGGGCAACAAGAAGTGCCTTTGACTTTGAACCCGTTCTTGCGGCTTGAGCCGTACGAACGTTGGCATAGGTCGCAGCTTTCATTCCAAAAAAACCAGCAAGCAAACTTAAGAACGCACCTAAAGCAAAACAGGCTGACGCCAACCAACCTAAAGGTGACACACCTAAAGCAACTGAAACCACTAGGGCATAAATAGCAAGAACCTTATACTCGCGAGATAAAAAGGCCATCGCCCCTTCACGAACATATTGTGAAATTCGATTCATGTCCTCATTGCCTGTTTCTTGGGACTTCACTCTGAAGTATAAAACCAGAGCAAAGACTAGACCTAAACCACCCGCCAAAGCTGGAGCCATTAGATAATTCTCGATCATGCTTAATCTCCTAAAAAGATAATTTGAATAAAGGTTTAACTATAATGAACTAGCACAGATCAAAAAAATGACAAAGCGAATAAAGTGAAATTTACGTGCTGAGCAAAAAGCCCTCACCGTATTGCTTATTTTTTAAGCAAGGACTTTTGTTGAGAGATCGCCATGAAAACAAAAAACTCTTAGGCAGTTAGTTGTTTACTAAGATAGACTGTTTTTATCCACTCACACAAAAGGGGATCAAATACTATGGCGCTAAAGCTTTGGATCACAAGTCTTGCTCTATGTCTTGTTACAAGTGCTCAAGCTAGTTTCTTAGATTGCACACAGTCAAAGTGGTGGAAACCCGAAGTGGTGCTTGATGCTCCCGAAGATCTTGCTCAGTTTATCACTATTGAAAACGACGGTGAGCTAGTAAAATTGCAAAACAGCACAGATAAATCCTTGTATCTGGTGTACCAAGATAAAAAAGTGTACCGACTCGTGAAAAATAAGGTCTACAAAAAGGTCAAAGTGAAATCCAAAGACAAGTGGCTTAAGGTTCAGCACGAAGTTCTTTCCGATGTGGGGGCTGGCAAAAACAAAAAAACAGATGCCTCTTACCTGATTCTGACCAAAGAGGATTACAAACGCTTTGCCACATCCCCTGCTCCACAGCAAAAATCTTTTTTTAATCAGCTCGATAAATGTGGCAAAGGCAGACTTGCAGGTCGCCCTGATGCCAACATTGCTTTTAAGTTTTTTTTGAACCACAACAAAGAATCACAAGTGATCAATGGTCAGGTGATTTTAGTTCCTAACAAAAACTACAACCCTGAAGTTCCGTGTTGTAAATAAAAATTTATTGATATTTCCCTATGTGTGATCGGTGCGTTTGCCTAAACGCCAATTTTTATCTGTGATCAATCGTGAACCACGTTTAGAAAAAATGTAGCTCCATGCCCACTGAGCCATAACTGAAATTCTATTCTTAAACCCGATCAGATAAAAAATATGAATGAACAGCCATGTGTACCATGCCCACAATCCTGAAAATTTAAGCTTGCCCGATTGAACAATGGCACTTTTTTTCCCGATAGTGGCCATGATCCCTTTGTTTATATATTTAAAGGGCTTACGTTGAGCCTGGCCTGAGACTTCACTTAAGATTGTCTTTGCCGCATACTTGCCTGCTTGGATCGCTGCGGGAGCTAAACCAGGAACTTGTATTCCTTCACTGATGATATGAGCCATATCACCAATAACAAATACATTTGAAAACTGTGATACAGCCAAATCTGGTCCTACCATGACTCGTCCTGCCCGATCAGTCTCAACTTCTGGAGTCCATTTGAGTCTAACCGCTTCCACTCCAGCTGCCCATATAACAGTTCTTGCAGGAATAAATTGATCTGTGCACATTTGCACACCATTATGATTGATCTCAGTGACTCGAATTTGCGTGTAAACTTCAACGCCTAACTTTTCTAAAGCCTTTTGCGCTTTGACAGAAAGACTTTCGTCAAAAGCAGCAAGCACTCTTGATCCTGCCTCTACCAAAATCACACGCGCACTACTGGGATCTATTCTGCGAAAGTCTTTCACCAAAACAGTTCTGCTGATATCGGCAATAGCTCCCGCCATTTCCACACCTGTGGGCCCTCCGCCCACAACCACAAAGGTCAAAAGCGCTTGCTGAATTTCAGCTGAGTCTTCATTTTCGGCCCGTTCAAATGCCGCTAAAATACGACGGCGTATCTCTGTTGCCTGTTCTACGGATTTTAAACCTGGAGCAAACTCTTCCCACTCGGGCTTGCCAAAGTAACTATGGTTAGCTCCACAAGCTACAATCAGATAGTCATATTCAATGACGGAATCTGAATACCCTAGCCCGTGACCATGACGTTCACGAACAACGACCTTTTTTTCTTGCAAACAAATTTCTTTTGCTGTTCCCCATACTACTTTAATGTTTGGAGCTTTCACAAATTGCGCACGTATTGGAGCTGCAATATCCGCAGGATTAAGACCCGCTGTGGCCACTTGATACAACAAAGGTTGGAAAAGGTGGTGATTCTTTCGATCTAATAATGTCACTTGAATGTTTTTTTTGTTTTCGAAATATTTGGCGGCATTTAAACCTGCAAAGCCGCCACCTATAATCAAAACTTTTGTCACTTGAACTTTACCGCCACCAAGAAGACTCTGAATCCATAACAATACCGTTATAGATGAGTGTGCCTTGAAATTTTTCTGAAGTCCCTTCCAAGCACACCAAAAACCAATAGGTGTTAGAGTCATTTGTATGAGTGATCTGCACATACCCTCGAATAATATGGGCACAGTTGGCTGTGTTATTTTCGTAATGTTCTAAACCCCAAATGTCAGATTCAGTGATGATTCCTTCATAAGCCTTTGTCACAGCCATTCTGGTGGCCTGCTCTTGAGCCTCTGTTACTTTTTCTGGGCGATTTTTTGTAAAGCCTAGCTGCTGCCAAAAGAAAATAGGAAAAGCAAAAGCACTGGTGCTACTGAGCACAAGACTTACAAAAAATAAATTTCTTATCAAAGTTTTCATAGCTACTTCAATGCTTCACGTATGTACGCCGATGCTGCATCCATCACCCACACGACAACTGCAATCACTAAAATAATACAACCCACTTCGGGCCACATAGCTTGACCTTGATATTTGATCAACATTGTACCAATACCGCCCCCACCGACAAGACCAATGATGGTGGCCATTCTCACGTTGATGTCCCAACGATAAATAGTAAACGCGATGTAAGGCAGAACCACTTGCGGCACAATCGCAAACCACACTGTCTGAACGGCGTTGGCCCCAGTAGATTTAATACCTTCTATAGGTCCATCACTAACGCCTTCTACGATTTCTGAATACTGCTTAGCTAAAGAGGCCACCGAGTGAATCAATAAAGCAAGCATCCCTGCAAAAGGACCAATACCTACCCAGACCGTAAAAATAATAGCCCAAATTAAAGGTTCCACTGAGCGAGTGATGTTTAATAAAGTTCTTAACAGGGCATAAAAAGCAAAAGCCACAGGATGCACCATAATGTTTTTAGAACACAAAAACGAAAGCACAAAAGCTATAGGTACCGCGATCACTGTAGCCAAGAAAGCGATAAAGATGGTTTCAACCACCTCCACAATAGCCATCGGCAATAGACCCAGATTGGCATTCAATAGTCCTTGAAATAACTTGGTCGCTCCTTCAAAACCATCAGGGTCTGTCAGCTCATACCAACTGGCTTCTGTTACTGAAATACTTAAAATTAAAGTCGCCAGAAATGTAAGCGTTAAATGCACACCATAAACGCTTGTGAAAAAACCTTGCTCGATAATGTCTTGCTTACGATTGGCATTAGAAAATAAATAATCTCCTAAAGTTGAAAATCCCAACTTATAAAAAAGCACGGCCACACCCGCGCAGACCACAAGCAACACGGCATAAACACTAGCCATCATCGACATGTTAGCTACAGCCCATTTTTGGTCCATATACAAAAAGCTATCACTGAATAAAGAGATGATCTGAATCCCTAAAAAGAAAAACACTAAAACCGAATAACTGAAAAATAAGGCGTCAAAAAAAATCTTCTTAGGAGAGTAAACCGCTCCTATGCTGTTACTACTAGTTGACATGGACCTCCTTAGCGCCTTCACCATAAATCTTTGCAAACCATGCTTCATCAATATGGCTTGGACTACCTTCAAATACGATTTCCCCACCCTTAAGAGCGATCACACGTGTGGCGTACTGTCTGACTAAAGATAAAAAGTGCAAATTACAGATCATGGTGATTCCCAATTCTTGATTTACCTTTCTAAGATAGTCCATCACCACATGACATGTCGCTGGGTCTAAGCTGGCAACGGGTTCATCAGCCAACAGAACTTCAGGAACTTGTGTCAAAGCTCTAGCAATAGCCACGCGTTGCTGTTGTCCTCCTGATAATTGGTCCGCACGAACGCGAGCTTTGTTCTCAATACCCACAAGTTTTAGATATTCTAAAGCCTTTTCACGATCTTGCTTAGAAAACATTTTAAAGACACTTTTAAACGTACCCATACCACCTAAGCGTCCCATAAGAACATTGCTCATCACAGAATGTCTGGGAATCAGGTTAAAGTGCTGGAAGATCATAGCAATGCGACGACGAAGATTTAAAATCTCACGCCCCTTAATATTATCAATTCTTTGATTATTGAAGCTGATCTCACCCGATGTAGGGTCATGCAAACGATTCAGACATCTAAGTAGAGTGGACTTTCCTGAACCACTCAGCCCAATGATGACCAAAAACTCACCTGGGTACACATCAAAGCTCACACCCTTTAAAGCTTGCACGCCATTATCATAGGTCTTAGTCAGATTTTTGACCGATAAAATCGGCTTTGCATTTTGCTCACTACTCATTGATTCACCATTTCTGTTGCTGACTTACCTAGATCTTTTAACATTTTCACCACAGGAGCATAGTCCTCATCCGTAGCACGAATAAAGCCTGTAACTGAAGACAGCTTTAGAAAGGTATCTCTGCCTTCTTCTGTTTGCACAAAGTCCTCTAGGGCTTTTACAATATTATTTTTTACTTCTTCTGGAAGATCTTTACGGAAGACAACGGGGTCATTGGGAATAGACTCTGTAAGCTCTAAAATTTTGACCTTCTCTTCCACATCAGGGTACTGAGTTTTCACTAAGCGTCTGGCATCTTGGATTTCCCCATCAGCCTTTGGAGAATAAAACGTGGCCCCCGCATCCACCTGCCCCTGATAAATCATCGACACCACATTGTCGTGCCTCATAGCAAACATATTATCTTTAGGTTTAATCTGTCTGTCTTTAAGAACCTTGAGGGGCATTAAGTATCCACTGGTAGAGGATGGATCTACATAGGCAATGGTTTTGTTATTTAAGTCTTCTAATTTTTTGATCGGGCCATCGGCTCTTGCCAAGAATTGCGCTTTGTAAGAACTCTCACCATAACGAATGACTGTCAGTCTGGCTTGGGCTCCATACTTTTCATGAGCTAAGAGATACCCAAAAGTATTGATCGAAGCCACATCCGCCCGCTTGGTGCCGAAAGCTTCCACCACGGCAATAAAACTTGTAGGGATACTGACTTTAAATTTGTAAGGCGTGTGCTCTTCTAAGTACTTTTCTAAAACTGAAGAGGTGTCTTCGATGACCTTCACATCTACTGAAGGGACGAAAAATAATTTGATGGGATTAGTTGCCGATCCAATTTCGCCACGTTCACGGCGAGTACATCCCATTGTTAATGCCATGGAACACATCATAACCAGCAGTAAGGCACGCTTCATCTCGACCCCCGAGTAAAATTTTTGAGCTATTTAGAATTAACAAATCATTACTTAAGGGCCAAGAGGATAGAGCTATGACGCAGGCGTTTGGCTCACATCTGCTTATTTTATCAACACATCAGTGAGTGCCAGAATTTTTGGTTTTGATCCAAGAAAACAAACCTGAACCCAAGATGAGTGTAAGGATAATGGCCAAGGACCACACCACTGGAAACTTCCCACCAAATAGCTCATTGAGGATCGTCATTTTTAAACCCACAAAAATGAGCACCAGAGACAAGCCATATTTAAGGTACTCAAAACGATCCACAATCCCAGCTAAAAAGAAATACATCGCTCGCAAGCCCAAAATGGCAAAAATATTAGACGTGAACACAATAAAAGGCTCTTTGGTCACAGCAAAGATGGCAGGTACAGAGTCAATTGCAAAAATGACATCTGAAAGTTCTAAGAATACGAGTGCTAAAAATAAAGGAGTGACATGCTTCACCCCATTCAGCACCACAAAGAAACTCTGTCCATGTAGTTCTGAGGTCACAGGATAAATCTTACGTATCCATTTGATGAGAAAGTTCTTCTCAGGATCGACTTTACTCTCTCCCCCAAAGACCAATTTCAAACCCGTAAAGATCAAGAAGCCACCGAACACCCACAACACCCAATGAAACTGCATCAGAATAGAGCCTAAGGCGATAAAAATAGCGCGGAACACAAGAGCCCCTAGTATCCCAAAAAATAACACTCGGTGTTGATATTTTAAAGAGATATCAAAATAAGAAAAGATCAACACAAAGACAAAGATATTGTCCATAGCCAAACTCTTCTCGATCACAAGCCCTGTCAAAAACTCAAGAGCCACCTGTTTGGCTTTGTCAGCAGCTGGCATTCCCCACGTGCTTAAAAAATTTGGATCCGCAGAGAATTTATTCAGACTGTAGAGATAAAATAACACATTAAAGACTAAGGCTAAAGATATCCACACGACAGTCCATACCGCCGCTTCTTTAATACTCACAGCGTGAGCTTTACGGTGAAACACTCCCAAATCTAAAGCTAACATGAGACAGACAAAGATAATAAAGCCAATATAGGCCCACCAATAATCAACAAGAGGAAACAAGACTTCACTTGGCATGGGGGCCATTCTATAGAAGCAGAAATCCAAAAGCAACCTCCAGCGTTACCACCTTTATGGAAAGTCTGGTATGATGCCCGTGCAGCTTCTTTATTGAAACAAGCGCCCTTATCCCACTTGGGGATACCGTTAATCATTCGTAACAGGAGGTCAAAGATGTCTGAAACTTTAGAAAAATTAAATACTATGCGTTCTCCCTTTAAATTACCTGAGCTGCCTTATGCCACAAACGCTCTTGAAGCATGTGTAGACGAAGCCACAATGAAAATTCACCATAGTTTACACCACCAAGCTTATGTGAATAACCTTAACGCCGCTATCGACAATGAAGACATTGATATGATGAGCCTGCTAAAGAACATCTCTTCACGTGGTAATGCAGTAAGAAACAATGGCGGTGGTCACTGGAATCATAGCTTCTTTTGGACTGTGATGACCAACAAAGACGACAACAAGCAGATTCCAGCAGATTTAAAAAAAGAAATTGAAAGTACTTTTGGTTCTTTTGAAAAATTCCAAGAGGCTTTTGAAAAAGCAGGAGCCACACAATTTGGATCAGGCTGGGCTTGGTTGATTCGTAATAGCAGCGGAAAACTAGAAGTCACTTCTACTCCTAACCAAGATAATCCTCTAATGGATGTCGCCGCAGTGAAAGGCACACCTATTTTAGGCGTAGACGTTTGGGAGCACGCTTACTATCTCAAATATCAAAACAAACGCGCAGACTATTTGAAAAACTTTTGGAAAGTAGTGAACTGGAAACAAGTCGCTCAATACGATGCTGAAGCCAAAGGCTAAAATTTAATTATTGATTTGATCAGGGATTTGCTCGGCGCAAGTCCCTTTTTTTATACTTTTTGTTTCTTCTCTAAAGCGCTGATATCTTGACAAGACACAGGGGCACCGCAAGCACAAGGCTTAGCCTTCTCACCCATAACTGTATTTAAACCGCCACAAGAACCTTTTATAGGTTTATTGCTAAAGATCACTCCTAAAGCCAAGGCAAACACTCCTAAAGAAAACACTAATAAAGTGACTAGAAAATATGTAAGCATTGTTACCTCCCTTTATGGGTTTTGATCTGCCTTATTTAAAACACCACCACTCAGTTCTGTAAAGCGTTTTGTGGCTTTTGTAAGCAACTTCACATCAGCCGCAACCTCTGCTTCCTCGCCTGCATCATCTTTTGTGGTAGGCTTCTTCGCTGCGGGTGGAGCAATGATGAAGTAGGCAGCTATATTACTCTTTTCGGCATATTGTAGACCAAGTTTAGGCCCCATCGCCATAAGTGCCGTAGCTAATCCATCTGCTTTCATACAAGACGAATCTAAAACCGTCACCGAAAGCAAACCATGGGGAACAGGACGTCCCGTTCTGGTATTGATAGTGTGTGAATAAAATTTATCACCCTCTTCAAAAAAGTTGCGGTAAGAGCCTGATGTTGCAATCGAATAGTCTTTAAGGGGAAACTTCAACTGTATTCCCCCTCTTTGACCCTGCACAGGTTTTTCAATGGCCACCACCCAAGGTTCGCCACTGGCTTTAGCTCCTCGAACTTTAATCTCACCACCAATTTCTACCAAGTGATTCACTAAACCTTTTAAAGTTAAAAGTTCCGAAACTTTATCTACAGCAAAACCCTTCGCAGTTGCTGAAAGATCCAAGCGAACTCTTCTGTCTGTCTTTTCCAGCAACCACTTCTCATTGTCAGCAGGCTTTAGACGAACTCGGCCATACCCTACATACTTCAAAACCGCATTGATTTCACTTTGGCTGGGGGCTTTTGCTTTTCTGACTCCAGGTCCAAAACCCCACAAGTTCACCAGTGGTCCTACTGTTGGATCAAAAAAACCTTGAGTGTCTTGAGCTAGTTCTAAAGAATAATTTAAGACTTGCGCAAACCATGAACTGATATACATCGGTTTATCTTCATAAGTGTGATTGACTCGGCCAATTTCAGAACTTGAAAGGTAGGTCGACATCTGTCTGTTGATCTCTTTGAGCAAATCATCCACTTCTTGTTGTAATAAAGCATGGTCTACTTTGATATCAGGTTCAGCCTTAATAGAGTAATGTGTGCCCATTGTTGGGCCTTCCAAATGGATAGGCTTATCTTTACAAGCTTGCAGTACTAACAAGATCAAAACAAAAACAGGGACTCTGGTTAAGAGGTCCCTGTAATTCAAAAAAGCACTTACTGACTTTTTCATTAGCCACCGAAATCGTCTAGCATGATGTCTTCGCGTTCAACTCCTAGGTCTAATAACATATTGATCACACTTTGGTTCATGATTGGGGGACCACACAAGTAGTACTCACAATCTTCTGGGTTAGGATGATTTTTCAAATATTGCTCGAAGAGCACATTATGAATAAACCCTTTGTAGCCCGTCCAGTTGTCTTCAGGCTGAGCATCAGACAGTGCCACATACCATTTGAAGTTTTCGTTCTCTGCTTGAATGGCATCAAAATCTTCCACATAAAACATTTCTCTTTTTGAACGAGCCCCATACCAGAATGTCGCTTTACGTTTAGTTTTAATACGACGGAACTGATCAAAAATATGAGAACGCATAGGAGCCATACCCGCGCCACCACCGATAAAGACCATCTCTTTATCCGTATCACGAGCAAAGAACTCACCAAATGGCCCAGAAATGATCACATCATCACCTGGCTTTAAATCAAAAATATAAGACGACATAATTCCAGGAGGAACATTGGGTTTATTTGGTGGAGGAGTGGCAATACGCACGTTAAGCATGATAATGCCTTTTTCTTCTGGATAGTTGGCCATAGAATAGGCTCTTACTGTTTCTTCAGACACATTTGATTTATACTGCCATAAATTAAATCTGTCCCAGTCACCACGGTATTCCTCTTCCACATCAAAACTCTTAAAGTCGATGTTTAATCCTGCAGGTCTTTCGATTTGAATAAATCCGCCTGCACGGAAAGGTACAGATTCACCAGCAGGCAGATCAAGCACAAGTTCTTTAATAAAAGTGGCCACGTTGTGGTTAGAGCGAACTTTACAGTTCCACTTTTTCACACCAAAGACCTCTTCAGGAACTTCGATTTTCATATTTTGTTTTACTGTCACTTGGCAGGAAAGACGAGTGCCTTCACGAGCTTCACGCTTATTGATGTGTGACGTTTCAGTTTCTAAGATGTCACCGCCACCTTCAAAAACTTTAACTTTACATTGAGCGCAAGTTCCACCACCACCACACGCACTTGAAACGTACAGCTTGTTATCCGCCAATGTATTTAGAAGCTTTGATCCTGATTTTACAACCAGATCTTTTTCTCCATTAACGTTAATCGTGACGGGACCTGAGGCCACCAATCTTGATTTGGCAGCTAGAATGATCCCCACCAAAGCGAGAATCACGACCGTAAACATTGCTACACCTAAAATGATCAATTCCATGTTTTATCCTTAAATGCTCGTCTCAAATTAAAGTTGAATTCCTGAGAATGATAAAAATCCAAGTGCCATCAAACCCACAATAATAAACGTAATTCCCAAACCTCTTAAACCAGGAGGGATATCCGAGTATTTTAATTTTTCACGAATACCGGCCAAAGCCACAATAGCAAGCGCCCAGCCAAAGCCCGATCCTACACCATACACTACAGATTCAGCAAAAGTGTAATCTCTTTCCACCATGAAAAGAGAGCCCCCCATAATAGCACAGTTCACTGTAATTAAAGGCAAGAAGATGCCTAAGGCATTATAGAGAGCAGGAAAGTATTTATCTAAAGTCATCTCTAGGATTTGTACCACAGCTGCAATCAACCCAATATAACATATGAATCCCAGAAAGCTTAAATCAACTCCTTCAACGCCAGCCCACTTCAAAGCATCCTCACGTAAAAGATAATTATACATAAGATTGTTCAACGGCACCGTTAAAGCTTGAACTACAATAACAGCGATACCTAGCCCCATAGCCGTTTTAACTTTTTTAGAAACAGCAAGAAAAGTACACATTCCCAAAAAGAAGGCTAATGCCATGTTCTCGATAAAAACTGATTTTATAAATAATGATAAATAATGCTCTAACATGTCTTACCTCTATGCCTCTTCAATTTGATCGGTCTTCCAAGTTCTTAAAGCCCAAATCAAAAGTCCAATGATAAAAAACGCACTTGGAGCAAGCAGCAACATACCATTGGGCTCATACCAACCACCATCTTTAGCAAGCTTAAGCACTGTGTATCCTAATAATTTTCCACTACCAAAAATTTCACGGAAAAAAGCCACAATGATAAGGATCAAGCTGTATCCCAGCCCGTTTCCAAACCCATCTAGAAAGCTCATGATAGGCGGATTCTTCATTGCATACCCTTCTGCTCTTCCCATCACAATACAGTTTGTGATGATCAAGCCGACAAAGACTGACATCTCTTTTGCTAAACTGTAAGCATAGGCTTTTAAAATTTGATCTGTCACAATCACTAAAGAGGCAATGATGGCCATCTGAACAATAATACGAATACTAGAAGGAATATAATTTCTGATTAAACTCACAAAAAAACTAGAAAAGGCTGTCACTAAGGTCACAGCAACACTCATGACCAGTGCCTTATCCATTTTTGTGGTCACAGCAAGTGCCGAACAGATTCCTAAGATTTGTAATGCAATTGGGTTATTTGCAAATAGAGGTTCAAATAAAACCTTTTTAATTTTTTCCATTATGCACCTTCCTCCATGCTTGCTGACTCTTCTTTATGCTCTGAATGATCCGCACCCGTAGATAATTTCTTAAGAAATGGACCAAAGCCATCTGGTCCCAACCAATAACGAAGCATATTGGTTACCCCATTACTGGTGATCGTCGCGCCAGACAGGCCATCTACCTTGTAATCCGCTTGAGGAGTGGACTCTGACACTGCTCCTTTAACAACCTTCACTTCCACATTGAAGTTGTTATCAAAGACTTTTTTTCCAATCCATAACTCTTTCCATTTTGGATTGTCGATTTCACCACCCAACCCAGGCGTTTCTCCATGAGAATAAAAGCCCAAGCCTTTAATTGTTTGTGCATCCGAAGATAAAGCCAAGAAACCATACATCGTTGACCACAAACCTTTTCCATATACAGGAAGCACAACCATTTCTACTTGATCGTCTTTGATATATTTATAGACTGGAGCAAACTTAGAACGTGTCTTAATCCCAGATACATCTTTCTCTGCAGGGATGAACATACCCATTTCAGGATCTTTGGTGGCTTTAGCCTGATCAAAGGTCTCTGGGTTGATGTCCGTCACCTCACCCGTAGCTAAGTCTATCACTTCAGCTTTGATTTGCGTGTAAGCCTCTTCAATCTCTGCCTTAGTAACGGGTTCATGAATTAAACCTGATGCCAAAAGCAAATTCTTCTTCACATCTAGTTCTTTATTGATATCTTGCATAGGTTTTAAAAGTACCGCAGCACCTGACACCAAAACCGAACACACTACACATAGTATCGTTGCGACTACTAAGGTTTTTATTGCTTCATTGTCCATACTTTAACTTCCGTCTTCTAATGTTGGCATTTATAACAAAATAATCAATCAATGGGGCAAACACGTTACCAAACAGAATGGCAAGCATCACACCCTCAGGGAAAGCAGGATTCACCACACGAATGATGATCGCCACAAACCCAATCAGTGCACCATAGAAATACTGCCCTACCTGAGTCATAGACGCACTCACTGGATCGGTAGCCATAAAGACACACCCAAAAGCAAAACCACCCAAAACAAAATGCCATACTGGAGGCACCGCAAAGAGCGGGTTCGTATCGCTACCGATGAAGTTGAATAAGAGTACTGTCGCCGCTGCCATTAAAGTCATACTGAGCATGATTCTCCAAGAACCAATGCCTGTTGCAATCAACACTAAGGCTCCAAATAAACACAGCAATGTCGAAGTCTCGCCCATAGACCCAGGCATCAAACCCATAAAGGCTTCAGTCCAAGAGTAAGTCACCGCTGACATTCCCTCTAACGCAATTGCACCTAAGGGTGTTGCCCCAGAAAATCCGTCAGCAGCTGTCCAAACCAAATCCCCAGAGATTTGTGCAGGGTAAGCAAAGAATAAAAACGCACGAGCCGTTAAAGCAGGGTTTAAGAAGTTCTTTCCTGTTCCACCAAAAACTTCTTTTCCCAAAACCACTCCAAAGCTGATACCAATAGCGACCTGCCAAAGAGGAATCGTAGGTGGTAGAATCAGCGGAAATAACATCCCCGTCACTAAAAATCCTTCATTGATTTCATGCTTACGTACAGTGGCAAATATAGCTTCCCAAAAACCCCCAACTAAGTTGGTTACCAGAAAGACGGGCAGGAAGTAAAGGGCACCCAAAACTATGGAACCTAAAACAGAAGATGAGCTGACCATAAATCCAAGGGCGTGAAAGATATCTCCTCTCCACCCTAAAATTGTATCTTTACTCATACCTTCTAAGGCCAACTGAGATTGGTACCCTGTATTGTACATGGCCCAAAACATGATGGGTGTTAAGGCCATCGCCACAGTGATCATTGTCCTTTTTAGATCAATGCCATCGCGAACATGAACTTCACCAGAACTCACATCTGGTGGAGTGTACAAAAAAGTATCTATCATTTCGTACATGGGGTAAAACTTTTCTAGTTTTCCTCCCTTTACGAAGTGCTTGTGCTGATTATCAAGAAAGTTTCTTACAAATTTCATCTAGCCATCCTTCTCAATGATATTCAAATTTTCTCTTAATACGGGTCCAAAATCTGTCTTGCCCACATCCACAAATGTTAATAGTGCCAAGTCTTCTTCTGCCAGCTCTAGGCAACCCAAGTCTTGTGACATATCTGTATCTTTAGACACCAATGAACGCACTAGCTGTGTGGCAAGAATATTTAAAGGCATCACACGCTCGTAAGAACCAATGGGAACGATGGCACGGTGTGAACCGTTTTGATTTGAAGTGAACGCAAATTTCTTAAGTGGCAATAATTTAGAAACATAGATTCTTTTCACAGAAAACTTATTAAAACCAGGAGATTGCCATCCTAAAAGTTCGCGGGTGGCATCTTCTGCAATCGCAGACACTTGGTTGTAGTACCTGCCCATATAGCACACTTCTGGTGTAGATTTTCTGCCATTAAATACAGAACCCGCAATCACACGCACTGGTCCTTCTTTTAGTTCTCCACTGATAATGTCATCAAGATGAGAGCCTCGTCTGATTTTAACAACCTTTGGAGATTGAACCATGGGACCCGCAAGCGAAATCACTTTTTCTAAATCTAGCTTTCCTGTTTTAAATAAAGCTCCAATAGAGATCACATCCTGATAGTTGATGTGCCACACGGCTTTGTTAGGATTTACTGGATCGACAAAGTGAATATGAGTCCCTGGATTTCCTGCAGGGTGTGGACCCGCAAACTCTACCTTCTCAAGAGACTTCACAGAAGGAACCGCAATTTGAGATTGGTCCTTCACACATAGATACACTTTTCCTGAAGTCAGTTTGCTTAGAGCCAACGCTCCTGCTTCAAAGTCTTCTTTGCGTGCATTCACAATATCCGTTGGATCTAATGCCAAGGGGTTCGTATCAATAGCTGTGATAAAAATAGAACGAGGAGTTGAATCTATCGCGGGAATCTTTTCATAAGGGCGTTGTCTTAAGGCTGTCCATTCCCCTGACTCTACTAGCAAGGCTCTGATTTGCTCTGCTGTGAGTTCTGCAACTGATTTTCCCAAATAGTTTTTAAATTGAACTTGTTCTTCAGTGGCAGCAACATCCACAATGATGGCTTGAAAAGCACGCCTCTCGCCTCTACGAATCTCTTTGACGACACCTGCGGCAGGCGAAGTGTAAACCACGCCCACATTCTTTTTACATTCAAAAAGAGGTTGGCCTATCTTTACAGTGTCGCCTTCTTTGACCAGCATAGTCGGCTTCATCCCAATATAGTCCAAGCCCACTATGGCTACTTGCTTTGTTGTCTTGGTTCCTTCGATCTTCTGAGAGCTTAACCCACCCATGATAGGTAAATCCAAACCCTTACGAATTTTAAATTTCATGCTTGACCACCTGAAATAATTTATAAAATCACTGACCTTGGCATTTGTACTAAAGAACCTCAAAATCATTAAGTCTTAAGTAATAATGCTAAAGGCTATCAATATTGCAAACGAAGAGATAATACGCTCAAGAATTACGAATAGCCAGAGGCTCACGCTCACAAACAATGCACAGTGTTGTATCTGTAACCATAATATCTAAATGATATTGCTCGAAGATGCTGCTTTATGGTAACTGCTAGGCAGAAAGTACGGGGGTATCCATGAAGTCTTTATTGTTAACTTTAATTTTGTCTGTTTTTTCAGCAGGAGTTTTTACTCCAGCCGCTTTTGCTATTGATGACGAGGTTCCTCCTGGAATCAAAATTGACTACGTGTCTTGGTGTGAGGGTGACGCGATCAAAACACGTGATGAAGATGGCCAAGCTTATACAGAATTTGACTGTTACGATGCTGACCGCAGATGTATAGAAACCACAGTCAAAAAAAATGACTGGTACGTTGTCACAGCGACTTGTAAATAATCTGTCAAACCCTTACCTAGCTTTTTGAACACAAAAAATGTGGGGTGCTTTACACTTCACAGACCAAAAGAGCACTCAACCCCCATATCACAACGTGTATGGGGTTGTTTATTTTTTTCGCAGGCCTTATACTGCGTTTATGTATAAGATTGATCTGGCCCTTTTTAAATATGTTGCAGAGACTCCTAAGAGCATCTCTATCCGCAACGCCTTAACGAGTCCATTGCACTCGCGATAAGCCAAAGTTTACAAAATCTCACTACAAAATTTCACCGACAACACAAAGCACACCCAACCCCCTAACAGAGAGGTTCAAATGAAAACAGAAAAACCAAAACTCGTCTTATGCCAAAAGGACTTTGATCAGATCATGTCCCTTATGTCTGTCAATGCCACAGAAGCTATGGAGCTTTTAGAAGAAGAGATCAGTGACGCACAAGTCATCGAAGGCGATGCTTCGCCCGAAAATCGCGTCGGGTTAAATACAACTGTAGAAATTTTAGATTTAGATAAAGACACCAAAAGCTCATTTCAGTTGGTTCTTCCCAAAGATGCCAATGCAGATGAAGGCATGGTGTCCATTCTGACTCCTATGGGTATGGCTGTGATTGGACTGGCCGTGGGGCAGGAATACAAGTGGCCTATGCCCAATGGGAATATCAAAAATTTCAAAATTTTAAGTGTAAAGTAAAACTAACGCCTTCGTCTTGGAGGCACATACTTTTCCATCTCAGCATCCACCATTTTAAAAGAGGACTGACCGTGGATGCTGGTTGAAGTTTCAATCTTTAAGATGCCTGTCACCCATGAAGGATTATGCACCTGTCGCATTGGCAAAGTACTTTTAAGATGCACATGCACAATCAAGTTCGGTGGCGGTGGCGGGACATGTATGCAGGCTTGAGCGTTAGGCACTAATAAAAATTCATTGAGCACGCTGTAATTATCAGTCAGTGGCACCACAAACCCTGGCATTTTGACCATTTTATTATGTAAACGCTTTAACTCTCTCGGAGCATCTCCTGTTTTATAATCCAATTTACTTAACAGATACCAATCTATCTCTACAGGTTTATCGCTTGCACCCTCATTCCACAGGTTCATTGCAAAAAAACCTACGGCTATAAGCAGTAGGACACCCGTAAGACTCAGAACTCTTCGTTTTTTTGTCATGAGTTAAACCTTAATCGTTAGGCCGTCTGCCAAAGAATTCCTATACGCACGCCATGCAGGAAATAAACTTGCAACAAGAGCACATCCAAAAATAGCCAGAAGATACCATCCTTCAATCACAGTGGGCTTAAATAAATTTAAAGATAATCCTAATTGTGATTCTAGAATTCCCTTGCTTATCCCCAATCCTGCATAAAGAAAACCTATCCCCAATACACTACCCAATATAACCAAAAGAATGCTTTCAGCCACTAGCAATGTAAAAATAAACTTTTTGCTGGCCCCCGAAGCTCGTAGAATGGCCATTTCTCGTCGTCGTTCATTTAACGTAGATAAAAGAGCAATCAGCATCGACAACAGACTGACAAGCAAAACTAAAAAACTTATAAAGATCAACACCTGCTCTGCCCAGCCTAAGGTTTGCCAAAGTTCACTAAGGCTCACTCCTGGAAGAATCGCCATTAAAGGTTCGGCCTTATAATCGTTGATGTGTCTTTGAAAGTTAAAGATTTGCATTTTTGAAGTCAATTTTACAAAAGCAGCCGTAATATCTGCTTCTTCCACATCTGCATCAGTGAGTGCGTGCATGTGATCTTCTGCGCTTGGCGCACCTTCTTGCCAATCTTTATGCAAAGCTGTCATAGCTTTGAGTGAGATATGCAGCGAACTGTCTACTGGCGTTCCTGTAGGTTTTAAAATTCCTTTCACAGTAAAAGGATGATCTTCGTGGTCTTGAAAAGACACGGCATCGGCTCCGTGAGATAAAATAATCTGATCACCCACCTTGTAAGATAAAGTTTGGGCCACCTTAGCACCTAGGACTACATCGTATAAATCTTTTATCCATGTCCCATCAGATTCTAGAGTTAAAGTTTTATCCCCAGCATACCTATAATGCTGGATGTAGCCGTTGCTGGTTCCAATAACTTTATAACCTTTATGTGAGTCTCCCAGAGAGATCGGAATCATCCACTCTACATGTTCATTTTCTATAAGATCGTTGTACGTTCTATTAGAAATATTGTTAGTGGCATTTCCAATTCTAAAAACCGAATACAATAAAAGATTCACCGAACCACTTCTGGCGCCCACAATTAAATCCACTCCAGACACCGTAGATTCAAAGCTTGAACGTGCACTTTGACGAATGCGCTCAATCCCCAATAGAAGCACCACACTCAGTGATATAGATAGAATAGACAGCAATGCTGGTATTTTTCTGTTCCACAAACTTTGCAGTGCAATTGAAAATAACGTCTTTACAAACATTTATTGATCTCCTGCACGAGTTTGCGCCTTATTGATATCTGCAAGTGCTATGACTCTGTCAAATTTTTCTCCTAAAGCCATATCATGGCTTACAAAGATGAGTCCTAAATTATTCCGAGAGCATTCAGAAAATAACAAATCAAGAAATCCTTGACGTGCGTTTGCATCTAGAGCCGATGTAGGTTCGTCAGCAATGATCAACTCAGGACTTCCTACCAAGGCTCTGCACGCAGCCACTCTTTGTTGCTGTCCTACGCTTAAATGATTCACTTTTTGATTTAAAATGTCAGAGGTCAAATCGAGGGCTGAGATCAACCTATCGACCTCGTCATTGATATTTCTATTCTTTAAAAGTCTTTGTCTTTTATGTTCAGAAAAACTTAGGGGCAAGATGATATTCTCATAAGCCGATAAATACGGAAGCAGGTTGAACATTTGAAAGATAAAGCCCATATGATCACCACGCCACCCGTCTTTTTGACTTTCAGGCATAGAAACCAAATTTTGCCCCAAAACTTTAATCTGACCTGCTTGAGGAGACAAAACACCACTCAATAAATTTAAAAAGGTAGACTTCCCTACTCCGCTGGGTCCATAGATAAAGACTTTCTCTCCTTGGTTTACAACAAAAGAGTCCACATCAATAAGATAAGGGCCCTTGGGGTTCCATGAAAATTTCAAATTGTGCAACTCTAATAGCTGAATGTCTGCCATCATTTTCCTAAAATAAAAAATGGTTTTTTAGCATTCACAACCGAGGCACTCTGCACCTCTTCACTCACAAGTTGTGTTTTTAATTTTTGTATATTAGGAAATAGTTCAAACAGTAAAACTTTAATCTGTTTAAGATCTGATACACTCGAGCACTCCAACATATAACTGACTTGAATGTCTGAATGACCTGATGAAGAAGGCTTGTGCACATGCGCACTTTCTTGGTGGGCAGACTTTGAATTTTTTTTGGACTTTCCTTTATGTTTATGACGCTTTTGTTTTGGTGTTTTACTTTCTGAATTTAAAATGGCTTCAGCTGAAACAAAAGCTTGATCTAAAAGTTTACAGCGTGCTTCTTTCTGAAACTCAAACATACTGTGAACATCTTTGAGTCTCGCGATGGCCCTGTCCACAACCAACTTTTCTTCTTTTGACTTGGGCGCTCTCTCAAAACCAATCACATCTTCTGCGGGTAAGGTCACAGAGAGCACCAACTTATTGTCCTCAATGACCAAATTTAAGTTTCCTTGTCCGTGCACATGGGCCATTGAAACGTGCAAAAAAATAATTTGAATCCATGTCACTAGTGCCATTATGGCAACGAACTTTCCGTGTTTAGGCCTTTGTTTGTAACTTGAAGACACCTGTTCACCTCTATCGCAATTCAATCTAAATATAGAATATAAACTATTTCACTTCGTGTGGCAAAATATGTATAATCTCTTTCATGAATATGATGAGTCTTTTCAAGCTCATAATACGAGCGACTTGCTTCTGTTGTATTGGCCTTAATGCTGTTGTCGCTTTTGCCCAAAGCGACTTTACTGAACAGGCCCACTCTACAGTCAAATTTGTTTCTGAACATCAAGTGATGTACGCTGGAGAAAAATATTATCTTGGACTAGACATAAAGCTGGACCCAAAATGGCACACCTATTGGATCAACCCTGGGGACTCGGCATCCGCTTCGATTTTTAATTTTAAACCTATCAAAGGTGTCCATATTGGTGAACCTCTCTATCCCACACCTCAACGATATCAGGTGGGGCCTCTTTATTCGTTTGGATATGAGGACCGAGTTTTAATCCAGTTTCCCATCGAAATTTCACCCAAACTTTCACAAAGACAACTGACGTTTGAACTTTCGGCAGAATGGTTGGTCTGTCAGGAAGAATGTATCCCAGGAATTTATGATTTTAAACTCACCCTCCCTGCTCCTCCTCCTATGGACATTTACAGTGAAACAGAAAAGCAGCACATCAAAGACAGCACGCTCAACGAAGAGTATAGAACTCTATTTGAAACCACACGTAAGTCTTGGCCCATCAAAACATTAACCGCCACTGTCGACCGCACTGATACTCATACCACTTTAACTTTCCCCACCTTCCCCCATCTTGTCGACATCTTTCCATACCCTGGCCTGAACATAAGTAGCACACCTCCAGAACCACTGGATTCTGAATCACCTCAACAGACGAGATATCAATTTAAAAACGAAAACCACTCTATAGAAAATGCGTCGTGGCAGTTTCTTGCCAGCTTCAAAGATCAAGACGGCATTCTTAAGTCTTACATTTTATCCTCAAAGGCAAAATCATCGGGCGGAGGTTCTGCCATTTTACTGATGATGCTGTTTGGTCTACTTGGAGGCCTGATTCTTAACCTTATGCCCTGTGTGTTTCCTATTCTGATGCTTAAAGTGTTTCAGGTCGTACAGTCTCACCAAGAAAAGAACATTCGCACATCCCTACTGTTTTATGTTCTAGGTATTCTTGTATCTTTTTGGGTTTTATCTATTACTATTTTAATCTTACAATCTGCGGGACACTTTGTTGGCTGGGGATTTCAATTGCAGTCTCCTATCTTCACTGGTTTTTTAATTTTGCTTTTTGTACTGATGGCCTTTTACTTTCTGGACTTCTTTTCACTGCCCCAATTTCGTTTTTTAAATATAGGGCAAGACTTAAGTAAAGACAGGATAATGTTAGTGCCTTTTTTACTGGGGTGCTGGCAGTGATCGTGGCCTCTCCTTGCACGGCCCCCTTTATGGGAGCGGCAATGGGATATGCGCTGTCTCGATCCACATTCGAGGTGCTCGCAATTTTTACAAGTCTTGGGCTTGGTTTGGGATTGCCGTTTTTACTTTTATCTTTATTCCCCCACTCTCTATCATGGTTGCCCCGCCCAGGCACTTGGATGATTTACTTTAAAAAAGCCATGGCCATACCCCTTTTACTCACAGCACTTTGGCTGGCTTGGGTTTTAATGCAACAGTTGTTACCTCAGAGCGCTCAAGAGGATGGATTTTGGACTCCTTATTCTAAAGAACGCGTCGCTGAGCAAAGAAAGTCTCAGCCTGTTTTTGTCAACTTCACAGCCGCTTGGTGCATCAGTTGTAAGGTGAACGAAAAAGTCGCCTTTCAAGATGCTGAAGTACAAAAATTTATCGAAGATCATAAAATCAAAATGTTTAAAGCGGACTGGACGCAAAAAAGTCCCGAAATAGCCAAAATATTACAATCTTATGGACGGGCTGGAGTTCCCATGTATTTGTTCTTTACACCCGAGTCCTCTGAGCCTGTTCTTTTACCAGAAGTTTTAACACCACAAATACTGATTCAACATTTAAAAACACACTTAAGGAGAGAGTTATGAAATATGTTTTATCTATTTTAATTTTAAGCTTTATGCTTCAAGGCTGCACGAAACAAAATCATGCCGCAGAAAAAGCTTCAACCCAAGACAGTCCAACCATCAATGCGTCAGACAGACCCACGACTGCCACCCTAGATCAAATGGCACCAGACTTTGAACTTCCAGGACACGATGGCAAGACCTACAAACTGAGCGACCTCAAAGGAAAAATTGTAGTCCTTGAGTGGTTCAACCATGAGTGTCCTTACGTCGTAAAGCACTACGATCAAAAAGCAAAAAATATGCAAAACACCCAGTCCAATATGATGAAACTTGTCTCTGCCCAAGGTCAGGAGCTGATCTGGTTGAGCATCATTTCTTCTGCTCCAGGTAAACAAGGTCACATCACGGCTGAAGAAGCCACCGCTTTGAAATCTAAACTTCAGGGCAACATGACAGCCTTTTTATTTGATCCCGAGGGAACAGTAGGAAAAGCCTATGAGGCCAAAACCACTCCACACATGTATGTGATAGACCAAAAAGGTATTTTAAAATACATGGGCGGAATGGATAACAAACCTTCTGCGAACGTCAGCAGTTTAGCGGGCGCACAAAACTATGTCGTGGAAGCCGTTACAAGTGTTTTAGACAATAAGCCGATTACAAACGCCTCTACAAAACCTTACGGCTGCTCGGTGAAATATCTATAAAACCTAAATCTATCTTTACCGAATCTTAAAGCGCAGATACTGTCTGCGCTTTTTTCTTAAACCTTTGTGCATAATCACATCTTTGACACAGATCTTCTAACATACGCCCCTGCTCAAAGCCCTGTCTTATTCGCGTTGCCTTTGTGCCATCCACAATGTCTGCAAAGCTGGTCTGTCCCATCACACCTAAATTGATGGCCGCTTCTTTGTCTAAGCAGCAGGGAACCACTACTCCATCAGCTAAGACAGCCACTTGCGATCTTGTACCGTAACACGAACCTGCATCTGAAATTTTATTATGCTTTAAATCGGGCCAAATAAAACGTGAATCAAAATGAATGTAGAGTCTGGATTTTACATTTTTAGATTTTTTAAAACCCACGTCCACACTTCTGTTGATTTGAACATCAAATTTACTTTCAATTTGCTTTAAAAAAAACTCTGTGTCTTGCCCCGCTTTGTGATCGCCAATATTCCACAGCCTGAGATTTATATATAAATCTGGACGCTCAATAAAGGCCTGATCAATAAACCCAAATATTTTATTTAAATACGTCAGAGGGTTAGCTGTAGGAAAATTGTCCGTGAAACTCTGCAAAGAAAAGTTCACTTGCTTGACTGTTTTGTGAAGTAAAGACGCTTGCACTGAAGCAGACAATAGAGTTCCATTCGTAGTGATTTCTAAATCCACTTGATGGTCCCCAGCGATTTCAATAAATCTGGGAAGTAAAGGATGAGCCAAGGGCTCGCCCATCACATGCAGACACACTCTTTCTGCCCAAGGGCTCACTTCTAAAAGCCGCGCCTTAAAGGTGTCCTCAGCCACTTGCTGTTCACCACGCTCTACGGCTGGGCAAAACGAACACTTAAGATTGCAGATGTTGCTGATCTCTAAATAAACTTTCTTAAAACGTTTATAGCTCACTTTAACCCACAGCCTCCAACACCCTGCCCCTGCCTATTTGGCCCTATTACGGAGCAGCGTTGTGAGAACTAAATCTTGATTCTGGAGTTCATCACTACTACTGTGTCCTCTACTTAAGCAACTAAAATCGGGGGAATTTTATGTCTGTCACCACAGAAAACCAGCCCAAAATGCCTAAAGGCATTGCCTATATTATAGGGAACGAAGCGGCTGAACGTTTTAGCTATTACGGAATGCGCACCATCCTATTCATCTTTATGACCGACTATTTGCTTAATAGTTCAGGCATGTCAGATGCCATGTCCAAAGAACAAGCCACAACTTGGTACCATGTTTTTATGCTTTCCAATTACTTTTTCCCTTTCTTAGGGGCCATCGTTGCGGATGCCTTTTGGGGGAAATACAAAACTATTTTAAATCTCTCTTTGGTTTACTGTCTGGGCCACCTCTGCTTAGCTTTTATGGACATCCATTTTATGACTCAAATTTTTGAGCCTCGTACTTGGTTGGCTTTGGGTTTAGGTTTAATTGCTATAGGCTCTGGCGGGATTAAGCCCTGCGTTTCCGCCCATGTGGGAGATCAGTTTAATGCTTCACAAGCCAGTCTCTTTAACAAAGTCTTTGGATATTTTTACTTTGCCATTAACTTTGGAGCTTTTTTCTCTACGCTTTTGACTCCTGTACTTTTAAAGCACGTTGGTCCTGCTGTAGCTTTTGGTTTGCCTGGAGCCTTAATGTTCCTTGCAACCTACGTCTTTTACTTAGGACGCAAAGAGTTTGTGGCCATGCCTGCTGTGGGTTGGAAGAAATATAAACAAGATGTTTTAAGTCCTGAAGGCATTAAAGCCATTTTAAAACTCAGTCGCCTTTATCTTTTCATCGCCTTCTTTTGGGCCCTCTATGAACAGACAGGTTCTACTTGGGTGGATCAAGCTAAAAAGATGAACCGCTGGGTGGATTTAAAGTTTATAGAACCTTTTGAGATGGACCCCGCTCAAATGCAAGCTATCAATCCTATCTTAGTGATGCTCTTTATTCCTTTATTCACAAATATCATTTATCCCTTCGTACAAAAACGAATTGACCTCAATCCTCTCCGTAAAATTGGAACAGGATTTTTTATTGCTGCGGTCTCTTTTGTAATTGTGGCCTATGCGGAGTCTTTGATTGTGGCTGGGCAAACTCCTAGTGTTCTTTGGCAGGTTTTTGCTTACATCATCCTGACTTCTGCAGAAGTGATTCTATATCTGACCGCATTAGAGTTTTCTTACACCCAAGCTCCAAACAGTATGAAGTCTTTAATTATGGGTGTGTTTATGCTTTCCATCTCGTTAGGAAATCTGATTACGGCTGCCATCAATTACTTTATCCAACGTCCTGATGGAAGTGTGATCTTATCAGGTCCATCTTATTATTTATTTTTTGCTGGCATGATCACCGTTGTAGCCATTCGCTATGTCTTTGTAGCTAAAAAGTACGAAATCAAAAGCTACACTCAAGATCACAGCTTATCGGTTCAAGAGGCCTAAGCGGCTTCTTCTTAACAGGCTTTTTATTGCCGCAGTCCTTTTGTTAAAAGACACCAGCACTCTTTTGTGCTGGTGTTTCGAGATTAAAATTTATCCAATAGCTCTGTTTAAGGATCTGTTCGTTCATAAACGGAACGCCAGATTTGTGTTGGGGAGCAAAACTCTTAAAGAGTTCCTCCCCTATCTTTAGACCAAAATTTTTTAGAATATTTTTTTATCGGCAGAGTAGTTTCCTGGGCCAAATGCCAAGAAGACTAAAGATAAACAAAAGTAAAGAGCGGCTAATTCATAAGAAGATCCCGCACCTACGAAGGGATCACCATTGACCAAAATGTGAAATCCCGCAGCCACGATCATAGTGGCTAAAATTCCTAACGAAGCCAAAGGAAAGAGTAACCCTAAAATCCAAGCTAAACCTCCGCCAAATTCTGAAAATGCAGCTAAAAATTGAAAGACACCAGGAATACTTGAATCCGCTCCCATCCAATTAAAGGGAGATTGAATTTTACCCCATCCATGCAACATCATAGCTAATCCTGCCACCACTCTTAAAATCAAAAGCACTGCAGACGGTGCCGTATGGTAAGACTTCACTTTAAAATAAGACTTCACACTCATGCTCTTTTCTCCTCACATCTTGTGATTATTAAATTCTTCATTTCAAGTATCTATGTCCTTTTTAAGATGAGCAAGAGTAAACTCATATTCTATATATAAAATGGGTGCCCCACTCTTATAAAAGTGCTAAAATGGCTTAATGTCGATTCTAAAAAGTGACTTCGCACAACAACTTCTGGCAAAACTCAATGTTTATTACTTTACCATTGCAGGCCAAATATTACCCGAAGTGGCGGCTCAACAGGCTCTTCGACGTTTTATGACTCCACCTAAAACCCAGCGCGGCCCCACAGAAACGCACTTTTGGGATAGTGCTGATCGAGTGCCACTCCCCAGTGGTCTTGATGCTAGAAGCTTTGGTAGTCCTCAAGACCCCGAAGTGTGGGTGGTGCATGGTTGGGGTTCACGCAGCTCTGTTTTGCGCAATATCATCGAAGCCTTAGTCATTCAAAACTATTACGTGATCGCATGGGATGCTCCCGCGCATGGCAGAAACCCACAACGCACCACCAATATGTTGCAAGTCGCCACATTGCTACAAAAAGACCTCTCTATTGTGGGAAAGCCTGAAGTGACTCTTATTGGACATTCCTTTGGCGCAGGAGCATGCGCTTATGTGGCTTCAAGACATGATCAGGTCACCAAACTGATCACCATTGGTGGTGTGCCTGACATCAGAAAAGTGATTTTTAATTTTTGGAAAAGAATCCAGCTCCCACTCCAAGCTCAAAAGCACTTTATAGATAGGGTCGAGAACACCTTTGGCATTACTCCATTAGAACTCAGTCCCATTCATTTTTACCCTCAGGTGAAAGCCAAGTGGTTACTTATTCATGATAAAAATGACGAGGATGTAGATTTTAAAGGGATAGAACGATTTATGAGCCTCAAACCTTCTATACAATTTTTAATTACAGAAAATTTAGGCCACTATAAAATTTTAAAAAATACTTGGGTGATCACCAAGATCATTCAATTTTTAAGAACGGGTACAATCAGTTAAAGTTTCGCACCAGTTTGTACATTCCACAAAGAATGATAGATTCCTTCGGCTTTTAAAAGCTTGGTATGCCCACCCTCTTCCAAAATCTGACCTTCTTCTAAGACCAAAATTCTATCACAATTGATCACAGTAGATAAACGATGGGCAATGATCAGTGTGGTTTTATTTTTTAATATCCCTTGGAGATTCAATTGCAAATTGGCCTCTGTCACATTGTCCACAGCACTGGTGGCTTCATCTAAAACTAAAATGGGGCTATCTGCTAACAACGCACGCGCAATAGATAGTCTTTGCTTCTGCCCCCCAGAAAGCCGCTGCCCTCTTTCACCTACAATTGTATTATAACCCTCAGAAAGAGTAAGAATAAAATCATGAATGCACGCCGTCTTACATACTTCGTACACTTCATCAGGGGTTGCTGAGGGTTTAACAAACATTAAGTTTTCTAAAATAGAACCATGAAACAAATAAACATCTTGTCCCACCACTGAAATCACTGACCTTAACGATTGTAAGTCATAATCTCTGAGTGGTTTTTTATCTAAGGTGATCTCTCCTAAATCTGGGTCATAGAATCTTTGTAAAAGTTTAACCAACGAGCTTTTGCCAGAACCCGTTGCCCCCACAATACCTATAGACTCTCCATGGTGAATCTTAAGATTAAAATCGGAAAGGATAGGTTCGCTGGCGTTATACGCAAAATTTACGTTTTTAAACTCGATTTCACCTTTTACATTTGAACCGTGGGCCATATAAAACCCGTTTTTCATATCAATGGGCTGGGACAACAGTTCAAAAATTCGACTGACACTAGCCATCGCTCTTTGGAACAAATCTAAAGTTTGACCTAAACGAGTCAGTGGCCAAAGAAGTCTTTGAATCATAAAGATCATCACCGAATAGGTTCCCACATCTATTTTTCCCTGCAAGGCTAAGTGTCCACCCACCAGCAAAGTCATTAAAAATCCCACCATCACTAACATGCGGATCAATGGAGTAAATAAAGAACTGATATAAATCGCTTTTTCATTAGCCTTGTAGTATTCCATAGAAAGTGCGTTAAGTTTCTCATAACTTTCATTTTCTTTGGCAAAACTTTTAATCGTACTCATCCCTTGCAAATTGTTATTCAACTCACTGGTTAAAAGCCCTACGCGGTCCCTGACTGTTCTATAAAGCGGGGTAAGGAATCTTTGAAACCAAATCCCACCATACACAATCAACGGCATAGTGATAAAACTGAGCAAGGCCATATAAGGGCTCTTTACAAAGTAAAGTGTTCCAATAGCAAGTACTGTCACTGTGATTTGAATAAGATCATTGATCCCCACATCCAAAAATCTTTCCAGTTGGTTCACATCATCGTTAATGATCGAAATGATATTTCCTGACTGTTGCTTTTCAAAAAATCTTTGATCCATCTTTAAGACGTGAGCATAACTTTCCATGCGCACTTTATGTTGAATGACTTGTGCCAGATACTTCCATTTGACTGAAAACAAATATTCAAACAAAGATTCAAACACCCAAATCACAACCGTTAAAACCGCAAGTGCCATCAACTGCTCAAATTGCGTGTAGCCCATAAGTTGGCCCATAAAAGATTGCTCTTCTTTGACCACAGTATCCACTGCTAGACCAATCAGTACAGGAGGGAACAAATCGAAAATTTTATTTAAAATTGAAAAGATGACAGCCCAGATGACCGTCAATTTATACTCACCCGCATAAGAGTAAAGCTCCATCAAGGTTTTAAATTGCGATTTGTCTGTTTTTTCCATACTCACTTTTACCTGCTACCACTTCTAAATTTTCATCTTCTTCTGATTCCGTATCAAAAAATCATGACACTTTTTGTGCTTACCTAAAACCTTTTGCACATACGCTTCTGCATTTTTTTGGCTTATATCCTGAGACTCTAACCATAAGTCCTCAAAAATCAACCTTGTGGCACCCAGTGCCGCCGAAGGGAATGCTCCATCCTCGACCTCACCAAAACCCACAATTAAAAACCTTTGAAACAGGTCTTTGATGGCACGTGAATACTCAGGCTCTAAAAGCTTACCTTTCAGACCTGTGATGTCTTTGATCTCCTTAGTCGATAACGGAGAATTCGATTCCAATTCATCTAAAATCTGTTGCGCTGATTGGGATAGAGTGGGGTTGAGGTTATATCTCCCCCATACAAGTAAGTTCTTAAACAGCTCACGGGAAAAAAATGTGGCACGGTTTTGATACCACTTAGAATACACCACTTCACCCTCTGCAGATAACTCTTTCATCAGCGCCCAGAGCATGAACACACTGTTATCCCCATCATCAGTCCATTCCCATCGCATTTCTTTTTTAGGAAAAAGTTCACTCCACAAAGAAAGGGGTTCAATTTGATTTTTTACAGGAAAAACCAATAAGATCCCTTGTCTATTGATGGCCTCAATAGCTTTTTCTTTGCGAGATTTTCGTGCCATAAAATACAGGTTCCTGTGAATGATTTATAAATTATACCGTTATAAAAGGTATAATTTGACTTCTGGTGGTTTTCAACAGTAAATCACCACTAATTAGCGCCGCAAGAGCTTTGTCCCTTACAAAACCCTCTTTAACGTTGATTATAAACAACTTAAACGAGGATCTTTTGTCATGAAATCTTTTTCTGATTTTCAATTCCCTATGCCTGTTCAACAGACATTACAAAAATTAAACTTTACTACAACAACCGAAATTCAAAACGAAGCACTTCCCTACGCCTTTGGTGAACAAGACTTAGTCGCTTGCGCTCAAACAGGCTCAGGAAAAACCTTAGCTTACAGTCTTCCCTTATTGACTAAACTTTTTGAATCCCCAGAAAAAGGCGGGTTGATCCTTGCCCCAAGCAGAGAACTTGCCCAACAGATTGCTGGCGTCATTCGACCTTTTGTCGAAAACACCAGAAATTTAAAAATGTCTGTCATTGTCGGTGGCACAGACATGATCAGACAAGTTCGTTCTTTAAAACGCAACCCACACATCATTGTCGCTACACCTGGACGTCTTAATGATCATTTGCGCCGCAGGACTGTAAACCTTAAAAACTTTGAATATCTGATCTTAGACGAAGGTGACCGCATGTTAGACATGGGATTTGCACCTCAACTTGAAGAGATCTTTAAATATCTACCAGAAAAAAGATACACCATGCTGTTCACAGCCACTTTGCCAAGTAAGGTTAAAGCTTTAATCAAAGATTATTTGTACCAACCCAAAGAGATCATCATTGGGCCACGCTCTCAGCCTGTTTCTCAGATTAAACAAAAAGTGATCTTTGCAAAAAAACAAAATAAAGAGTCCTTACTTATGGACGAGCTGAATCGTCGCGAAGGTTCTGTCATTATCTTTTCTAAAACTAAAGTTAAAACTGACAAACTTGCAGATCAACTCAATGAATATGGATTTAACGCCCTTAAAATTCATGGAGACCGAACTCAAGGCCAGAGAAATCGCGCCATTGAAAACTTTAAAAATAATAAATCACGCATTCTTTGCGCTACCGATGTGGTGGCCAGAGGCTTAGATATTCCACAAGTCCGACACGTCATTAACTTTGACCTCCCCATGATGGACGAAGACTTCGTTCATAGAGTAGGAAGAACTGGCAGGAATGGAGCCAGCGGAGATGCTCTGAGCTTTGTGACTCCAGCTGAAGTGTCTCAGTGGAGAAAGATCGCTAAAAGATATAAACTGAGCGAAGTCGAAACTGAAGAGCATTTTGCACAAAGCCAGGAAGACCAATCTTCAGGATATGATTCTCGCTCTAGAAATTCTCGCCCCTCTAGAAATAGAAAAAGTGTACGCACACACGCCAAGAGACAAGGTGACTCATCAGAAAGAAGAGCCGACCGCCGAGGACAACAAGAGGGCCGATCTGAAGGTAAAACATCAGGCTCACGGAGCAAGAAAAAGTCTTCTCAGCGTAACGCTAAATCGGCTGCATCAGCAGGTAAATCTGGCTTTAAAGGCAAGAAGTCTAAATCCACAAAACGTCCTTCAAACAAGGGATCTAAGCGTTTCCGTGGCAAAAAACGATAAAATAGCCACCTGCTTTGTCTCTTAGTTTTCATCTTTGAGCCTTTTTGTATCAAGGTTCCGTTATAGTCTTTAACGTGCCTTTCCATAATCCATTAAACATTTTGCAATTTATGCCCCTCGAAGTAGCATTTTGGCGGGGGTTTTATGGGTTTTTTTGGAAAAGATACAATTTGCTCGAGTTTTCGCTTCAAGGCACCACACACGTTTCACCTTTTAAGCCGACTTTTCTGGCCCTCCACAGACCGTAAACGTGGCTTTGCACTATTGCTCATTCTAAGTGCAATAGTGGCTCTTACAAGCTTTCATGTCCCCACAGCTCATGCCGTGGTTTTTGGAATGGATGACCGCACAGAAATCTACAATAGCCCCACACTGAATCGAGAAGTTTCACCCGCTATTGCTCTTTTGGTTTCACCTGTTTTTCTAATATCTGATCCCTTAGGATTCTTAATGGACTTCCCCAAAATTTCAGACAGTAGTGAAGTGGCTTTGTGTAAAGGCGAGCGTTTTTATGGCCAGCCCACTGCAAGTGTCAGCTGCACAGGTTTTTTAGTGGCTAGTGACCTATTGATCACAGCAGGTCATTGTATGACCCACTATAACACCACCATCACCAATGGCATGACTCCTCAGTGTTCTGATTTCAAATGGGCCTTTGATTATAAATATGAAAATGCAGCAAAACCTTTATCGGCATTGATCTCAACAGAAAACATCGCAAACTGTAAAGAGGTCATCTATGCCAACTTTATGTACGAAATGAATGATCCTAGTGATTCATCTAAAACCATTCATGGCGAAGACATTGCGCTGATCCGACTGGATCGTCATATTCATCGCCCAGCACTCAAGGTTCAAACTTTAGTGAAGCAAAATGAAACTATTGCGACTGTTGGACATCCCACAGGCTTACCACAAAAAGCCACTCTTAATGGTCGCGTATTAGATACAACCACTCATCCGTACTATTTCACCATGAACTTAGATGTCTTTGGAGGAAATAGTGGTAGTCCTATTTTAAATTCAAAGAACGAAGCCATTGGTGTCATTGTGAGAGCGTTTCCTTCTTTAGACTATATCTATTCAGAAAAAGATCAGTGCTCGCGTCCCAATAAATGCACCCCAGACCTTAAAACCTGTGATGACAAAGATGAAAAGGAAGGAACTGTCATGTACTCTCATGGCCAGTTTATCAGTAACGAAATTCTTGAGCTTATTAAAAACAACGCCCAACCCCTTTAGGGCTGAGCGTTCATCCGTTGCTTGTGAGTAAAAGTTTGAGTGACGATGGTAGTTCTCAACCAAAAGTTTTAGTGACGATGATACTCCTCAACCATTTGCCTTTGTTCTTCCCTGAGCTGTGCCAGCACTCTTGAGATGAACACTTCTGCGGGATTCGTCACATCGGGCAGTTTAGTCAGTCTTGACGATCTATTAAATAGAAACCGACCCGAGAAATAGTAAAATAAATAAGCAGTTAAAAAACCCGTCACTGACAGGCTCAACCACAACACATAATCCCCAGTAGCGTTCATAAACAAATAGCCCGTGTAAACAGAGGATAAGATGGCCAAAACAACTAAGGTTGGTATCAAAACCAAGAACATTCCAGCTACGATGTAACGGAATACCTCTTTAAAGGTTAATCTATACACAAACCTTCTGAGATCATAGGTCAAAGTATCAAGGGCAAAGACCTTTAACCGATCTATGATCTCATCATATTTTGAATCAAACTTATAAATTGGCGTTTTCATCAGATTTTACTTTCCTTCTTTTTCTTGGCTTACACTGAACATATCATTCTTACTGCGCTAGTCCTTACACACCCTTACGGTGTCAAGCGCCTTCTTTGCTTACGCAGAACTTATCGTTCTTACCTTTTACTTCACATTTTTATAGATCTAGCGTCTACGAGCTATAAAAGCACCCAACACAAAACCCACTGCAACGGCACCAAGAGCTGTATGAACAGGATATTTTTGAGCCATTTCAATAGACTTATCAGCTAAATCTGAAGAAGCTCTTTTTACTTTATCCGAAATCTGATTTAAGTTCTCTGCCACAGCAGAAAATTTTTCTTCTGCTTTATCATACACTTCTTCTGCCTTTCTATGGGCTCCGTTCATTGTGCTTTTGATTTCTTCTTTTGTAGATGTTGCCATTTTGACCTCCTATTTAATGGTTAATGCAACCGTTTGGTTTATAATTTTTCAATTATTCTCAACTTCTATAAGAGCTTCTCCTCTGGGCGACTTTCAAGAGTACCTATGTCTTAAGTTCAACCCAAAGGAAAATCCTCTTTAAAGTTCAAACCTCATTCCCTTGGTTTTTTGATACCAGAGAACAAGAGTGAAAAAACAAAGAGTAACAGAAATACAAAAAATAAAACTTTTGCTATCCCCGTTGCCGTCCCCGCAATCTCACTAAATCCGAATAGTGCCGCAATTATTGCGATAATAAAAAATGTAATGGACCATCGTAACATGTGAGCTCCTTTGTGTTAGTTTTGGGTTTTGGTTTCGATCAAATCTTCTTTTTGACTTCTTAAGGAGCTTTCTTTGCCCTCAAGCTTCTCAATCTGTTTTCTTTTCTTAGAAATTTCAGCTTGTAACTTTTCTTTTTCAGCATCTGTGCTGTCTATTTTCTTTTCTACTTTTTCAATTTTTTGATTTACGTTTTGAACTTTTTTACCTTTTTCGTAAGATGTCAAAAATTGCGGACGATAGACTATAGGACAGTTTTCAGCTTTATGCTTTTCAGATTTCTGTCCTAAAGTAAAAGCGTTCTCTTCGGAACAGTATTGCTGAATCCCTTCATCCCATCCTATTTTATATTCAGTTAAAGGAAGCTGAATACCAAGTTCTGCACAGAGTTTTTGTTCTTTCATCACTGAATCTTCTGCATCACCACGAAGACCGATCTTCTTTCCTTCTTCTTGCCAATCTGTAGTGCTGCAATACTCTTGTTTACTTGATGTTCCACAAGCAGTAACTGTTAAAATTAGAGCTGCTGACGCAATTATTCTACTCATCATTTGTAAATCTCCCTGTTTGTTTTTAGTTTGCATTTGGTTTTTAAATCCAAAAGGCTGTCTATACGTTAAATCATATTACTTGATTGAAGATATTACCTTCCGCACACTTTTATTTTTTGTGCAGCTTTCTTCACATCTTGCAAACTTAATGTGTAGATTTCTTCTTAAGAAAGCTACAGCAACAGGAATCTAAATGCGTCGATGTATTTTATATTTATAAACACGACAGCATGTTGGATTTTATCTTTTCCAACATTAAAAATAAAATCAATACCGTACAAAAGGAGAGACAAATGAATAAAGATACATTTAAAGGACAATGGAAACAGGTTAAAGGCGAAATCAAAAAGATGTGGGGTGATCTCACCGATGACGAAATCAAAAAGGCAGAAGGTGACTACGATAAGACTGTAGGTATGATCCAAGAAAAGTACGGCCTACAAAAAGAAGAAGTGACCGACTCCATCAACAGAATGTTACAAAGCATTAAACCTTAGTCATAATCCATTATACCAGCACATCAGTGCTGCCCACTCACTTGTGCTCTGCTTCAGGCGAAACCAGACACAAGAGCGGGTTACTGATTAAAAAGATGAAATAAAAATTCTGCAATATATTAAAGGACAATAAAATGAAAAATTTAATACTCAAAACACTTACTGTGATAGCTATTTTTGGAACTGGTTTTGTGGCACCCACTTGGGCTGGCGTTTTTAAAGAACGAGATGCGGGATCATTGATCTTTTCTGGATTTGGTGTGATCAACCGTGGTGTTGAAGACAATGGAAGCGGCAGCGAAGATGACCAATACCACTTTGGCGTAGGTGCGCTTGTGGAAGCCAATATCAATGGCGTACTTGGCATTGAAACTGGAGCCATCTTTATCAAAAGACAATACGACTATGAAGCTGCAGGCTTTAGATTAGTTCAAGAAGTTAATCGTTTACACATCCCTATTTTAGCCAGAGTTTGGCTAGGCGACTATTTCTCTGTGGGCGCAGGACCTTTTGCCTCTATTAAAGTTGGTAACGTTAAAGACAGCTTAGAGTTTGGAAGTACACCCATCGGTTCTGTAGAAACAAAAGCTGATGACTCTGTCGAATTTGGTTACGATATTGCTGCAACATTTAATTTTGCTGTCAGCGATAAAACAGGAATCTTTATCGAAGCCAGATATTCTAGCCCATTTGATAAGGCCAAAAACACAGATTACGAAACACTCACAGGACTTGCGGGTGTCAAAGTTGATCTTTAGTTTCAAAACTGAGGGCCAAAGCTTCACTCGTAGAAGCTTTGGCTCGACATTTCTTGTTTCTACTGCTTTTCTCGGAATATAATGACCCCCATGATCTGCATTGTTTACTGAGTCGTTAAAAAACGCTGATAAATGATGCAATGACAGAGACCACACCGCATTGAGGTCTTCTTAAGTACTGGAGGGAACACTATGAACACCGAAGCATTTTGGGCAGAGGAAGCCAAGACCATCACATGGAGCACACCTTTCACTCAAGTGAAAAACACCTCATTCCAACAGCCTGTGTCTATCAAATGGTTTGAAGATGGTGAGCTGAATGTCACTTACAATTGCCTTGATCGACATCTCCCTCAAAACGCAAATCGTATCGCATATTATTTTGAACCTGATGATCCTAATGCTCCCACACAGACCTTCACTTACCAAGAGGTCTTTGATGAGGTCTGCCGCATGGCCAACGTCCTGAAAAAATTAGGCGTACAAAAAGGAGATCGCGTCACCATCTATATGCCTATGATTCCACAAACTGCATTTGCTATGCTGGCATGTGCAAGAATCGGGGCCGTACACACAGCTGTTTTTGGAGGATTTTCTCCAGAGTCATTAAAGAACCGAATCGAAGACTGCCAGTCTCATTTTGTAATCACTGCAGACGAAGGCCTTAGAGGTGGGAAAAGAGTTCCTCTAAAAGTAAACGTAGATAAAGCCATTGAAGCATTTCCTGAAATTAAAGTTCTTATCATTCAACACACAGGTGCTGACATTAAGTTAAGAAGCAAAAATGATTTTATCTATACCGAAGAGCGCACACACGTTGACACCCACTGTCCTCCTGTACCTGTAAATGCTGAAGACCCTCTTTTTATTCTTTACACCTCAGGTTCGACCAATAAACCTAAAGGCATTTTGCATACATCAGGCGGATACTTAGTCTATACAGCCTATACATTTAAAACTGTTTTTGATTATAAACCCGAAGATATTTTCTGGTGCACAGCCGATATCGGTTGGGTGACTGGGCACAGTTATGTGGTCTATGGCCCTTTAAGTAACTGTGCCACTTCAGTCATCTTTGAAGGCATTCCCTCTTACCCTGATAATTCACGATTTTGGAATGTTATTGATAAATATAAAGCATCTATATTTTACACTGCACCTACGGCTATTCGCTCGTTGATGAGAGCAGGCGAAGAATGGGTGACTAAGACTGACAGAAGTTCATTAAGACTTCTTGGCAGTGTTGGCGAACCCATTAACCCTGAAGTCTGGAAGTGGTACCACCGAGTGGTGGGCGACAGCCGATGCGACATTGTAGACACTTGGTGGCAAACAGAAACTGGAGGCATTATTATCTCTCCAATCCCAGGAAAAACACCTCTTAAGCCAGGATCTGCCACATTGCCTCTTCCTGGCATTGAGCTTGAACTTCTTACTGCAGAAGGCCAAGTGATTGAGGGCGTGGGAGAAGGCATGCTGGCCATTAAAGATTCATGGCCAGGACAAGCCCGTGACATTTATAATGATAGCAAACGGTTTAACGAAACTTATTTTGCAGCCTACCCCAACTACTATTTTTCTGGTGATGGATGCCGTCGAGATGAAGACGGTTATTATTGGATCACAGGGCGGGTTGATGATGTGATCAACGTATCAGGACATAGAATGGGGACTGCGGAATTAGAATCTGCTATTGTTGCCACAGATTGCGTTTCAGAGGCTGCTGTTGTGGGCTTTCCCCATGACATTAAGGGACAAGGCATCTATGCTTACATCACCCTAGATGAAAAGACCCCACCTAGTGATGAGATCAAACAAGCTATTGTCGCCACCCTAGTGGAAAAAGTGGGGCCTATTGCCAAACCCGATGTCATTCAGTGGGCACCCAATTTACCCAAAACACGTTCTGGTAAAATTATGCGAAGAATTTTGCGTAAGATTGCAGAAGGTATCACCACTGAATTGGGCGACACGAGCACCTTAGCCGACCCTGGTGTGCTCAATGAACTCATCGAAGAGTCACAAAAATTACGTTAAAATAATGATTGTGACTCATTAAACTCCTTATATAATAGTGTTTATGGATACTACAAATATTTGGATTATTGGAATTATTGCCTCAACAATTGCAGGTCTTTCCACAGCACTTGGCGCACTGACCGTATTGATCAAAATCAAACTCAATGACGCCATCGTCTCCTCTTCTATGGGCTTTGGCGCAGGCGTTATGCTCGCCGCAAGTTCTTTTTCTTTGATCATTCCTGCGTACGATATGATGAGTGGAAATTGGATTGAAAAAGGGGCTGTCATCAGTGCGGGGCTCTTTGTGGGTGCGCTTTTCATTTACATTGCAGAAGCACTTTTACCTCACGAACACTTTTATAAAGGTAAAGAGGGTCCTTCTGCTATTTCTATCAAACGCTCTTGGCTATTTGTGATCGCCATTGCCATTCACAACTTTCCCGAAGGGCTTGCTGTGGGTGTAAGTTTTGGCGGAGCTAACGTAGAAAATGCTTACGCCATCACCACAGGGATTGCCCTACAAAATTTCCCCGAAGGACTTGTCGCCGCTATTGCACTTGTCGCTGTGGGGTACTCAAGGCTTTTTTCCTTTGGCGTTGCCGCTCTGACAGGTCTTATCGAATTTGCAGGAGGAATTATTGGTCTTGCTGCCACTCATGGTATTGGACTTTATGTTCCTTTCTTCTTAGCTTTTTCAGCGGGAGCCATGATTTATGTGGTCAGCCATGAAGTGATCCCCGAATCTCATCGTCGTGGTTTTGAAAAGCACGCCAGCTGGGGTTTAATGATCGGCTTTGCACTGATGATGACTTTAGACAAAATTTTTGAATAAAACTTTGATTTAAGCCCTAGTTCTAATTTTATTTTTTGAATACAAACCTCGGCTATCACTGATCAACTGGCTCACAGATGACATTGTAATATTTTAAATGAAATTTGGGCGTTGATTTATTTTTTGATTAAGTGACTGACCATATTTTTTAAGGCGTCTATATCGAAGGGCTTTTTAATATAGGATTCAGCACCTAAGGCTAACCCCTTTTGGAAGTCCTCTTCATTGCCCATTCCTGAGATGAGAATAATAGGAATGTGTTTGAGATCTTCATGAGACTTTATCACCTCTGTAAGTTCAAATCCATTCACCCAAGGCAAACCCACATCTAACAAAATAAGATCAAAACTGTTTTTATCAAAAACTTTTTCTAACTGTGTGCCATCTGCGGCACTGGCTACCAAATAACCCTCGTCTTCCATCAATCTGACAAGAGCAGCACGCATGGTAGGATCATCCTCAATCACAAGTACCGAGTACATGTCATTAGATTTGCGTTTAAGCTTTCGATATTCTTCTAAAGAAACCACGGACTCTTTAGCGATCTTTTCACGCGTGATTTTTTCAATTTGGTCTACAAGGCTTTCAACATTTATCTTTTTTTTCATTACCTAAAGATTACAAGCCAAGATCCTATTGGTCACCGCTTACAGGTCTTGTTCTAGACTGACCTCAGAGTCCAGATTACAAACCTTGGTTTTCCAACCATCTTTCAGTATCAATGGCAGCCATACAGCCTGTACCTGCAGCAGTGATCGCCTGTCTGTAGATATGGTCCTGAACATCACCACAAGCAAAAACGCCATCTACAGATGTATATGTAGAGTCTGGTTTGGTGATCAGATACCCATTAGTGTCCATCTCAAGTTTGCCTTTAAAGATGTCAGTATTGGGCTTATGTCCAATAGCGATGAAAACTCCTTCTAGCTCAATCTTTTGATCTTCTTTAGTTTGTGTATTGAAAATCGTAACACTGTCCACGGCTTTACCTGTGCCATTGATGGATTTCACTTCAGAGTTCCACAGCACTTCGATCTTGGGATGAGCAAGTACACGATCAGCCATAATTTTGGAAGCACGGAAAGAATCCCGTCGGTGAATCACATACACTTTGCTTGCAAAACGAGTCAAAAACAGAGCCTCTTCCATCGCCGTGTCTCCACCACCCACAATGGCCACAGGCACATCTCTAAAAAATGCCCCATCACATGTAGCACAAGCAGAAACACCTCTACCCAAATATGTTTTTTCGTCTTCAAGTCCTAAGTATTTGGCACTGGCTCCTGTGCTGATGATCAGCGCATCCGCAGTCCAATACTCTTTTCCTACTGTCACCTTATAAGGTTTTTGTGAGATCTCTACCTCTGTAACATTTCTGGCAACCATTCTTGTGCCGAAACGCTCAGCTTGTTTTTTTAATAGCTCCATCAGCTCTGGCCCTTGCACACCTTCTGGGAAACCTGGATAGTTTTCAACATCAGTGGTTGTCATCAATTGTCCACCCACTTCTTCACCTTGAATCATCAGGGGATTTAAATTAGCGCGTGCCGAATAGATGGCTGCGGTTAATCCTGCAGGGCCTGATCCAATAATAATGACTTTTTCGTGGGATTTAAATTCCATGGTTGCCTCTCTATTTTTTGGTCCGTTGTTCTGTCTGGTCTGCGTTTGCAGTTTTTTGCTCTTTTCAATATTTTGGGTTGTTTCATCCCCTTTGACAATGAGCAGACTCAGAAATGAATGTACTGATATTTAGAAGATGTTCAAGTCACACAGTTTTATGAAAATCATTTTTGCTAGAGTCAGTCAGCCATTGCACAAGGTCCTCCGCCACCTCTGCAGGATTTAAAATCCTGTCCCCATTCACACGAGGATAGGATTTAGGCGGCAGCATGTCAGTGTCCATATAGCCTGGACTGTACAAATAAAATCTTTGTGGATAATGCTCCTGCAAAGAACTGATCAGCCCTCTCATTGCCCATTTGGACGCAGCGTAAGACGCGCCTGCGGGATCACCCACCTGAGCTTCAGCAATGGAAGACCCAATAAAGGTGAACTTAGTTTTGGTGAAGTTGTGGGCCAAATACCAACACAACTGGGCTGGCCACATGAAGTTCACCTTATAAGTCCACTGGTGAGCATTCCACTTTTGCCCCCCATAAGGCCCAAAGGGTCCGCCTCCAGCACAATAGATGATATGATCGGGCGCAAATATTTGAATTTGAGTCAGAAGCCCTTCATAAAAGCCCTCATCGGCAAAGTCGTAGCTAAGAAAAGTATAACGAGGGTCTTCATTCCACAGCCCCTCATCTTTACGAGAGACACCCACCACACTCAGGGCCAAGGAGTCTTGATGGGGGTCTTCCAAAAGCCCCTTTACTATTGCGGCGCCCAAGCCTTTATGAGAACCAAACACCATCCATTTCAAGACCAAACTCCTTAGTGATTTCAATGGGATAGGCCAAGCTTGATCAGGCGTCAACAGAATAGTGGACCCTAGCCTAAACGCTCTGGTCTTTACAGATTACTAAGGGATTCTATATTTTTTTCAAAAAGTGCCTACAAGATTTAAAGTATCCTAGATTCGGACTAAACTGCCCTCTTTGCAATAAAACCCTTATTTACGTCTTCATAAGTTTTGCTTCATCCATCAAAGGTTTTATTACAATGAGGGTTTTATGAAGAATCAAAAAATTTTATATTTTATTTTACTTTCCACCATCTTAGCATGGGCTGGGTGTAGCAACAGCACTGATGACTATTGGAAGATGAGAGATCCATCGTTGGTGGTTGTTGATGAGACAGGTCTCTCACAAATTTTTCATAATCCAAAATCATTGCATTTAAAGAACACCACGCTCAATTATGGTTCCCACTTAAGCTTTTCTGACATCAACAAAGATGTGACCTTTGATATCAGCACAAAATGTTTGTTAAATAATAAAACTTTCACCTCTAACTACACTCAACAAAAGATTTATCAAAAATTATTTTTCTATAATTTTATTCCACTTCAAACAATAGCAACAGATAGAAATACAGAAAACCAAGAGTTCAAATGTGATATTCATATTATTGCAAAAAATTCTATCAATTCTAAAATCAAATACGATTTACCTGATTTGACTTTCAATACAATACAGCCCAATGGAATATTGATTGGAAAATCTTTGAGTGACGCGGCAGACGCCTCACGCGGCATCTACATTAAAAATGGATTTATTGACACTACTGAGACTAACGATAAACACACTACAGCCATCCTCATGGATGACGCTAGGAGTTTTTATAATACCAACGTAATCTGTGAAAACAATATCTTCATAAAAGAAGATCAAGAACACATTAGCATTAGAAAGTTTTCAATTAACGAGTTTTTTCATAGACCTAAAATCAATAGTCGTTACTTTTATAAAAAATGTCGTGTTATTAGCTCGACTACACAACTTGTGGATATTTTTAACGAGTCTATCTTAGAAAACGATTACGAAAGACTTTGGAGCCCTTACTTTGATGTTATTGTGAATAAACCTGAGCTTTCCATAACTGCAGAGTTTATCAATACGACTAACGATTACTTTGCCGACAACAATCAAAGTTATTCTTTTAATTTTGCCAAATTAACTTTGAGAAACAATAGTTTTATCTCTGCATTAATTAAGCTTAGAAATCCTATTGATGCCCAAGTTGCTGTAGTATTTGACGGTCGTATTAACCCTTATACGCTTAACAGGAATATGTTGCCAAAAACCAATGGGATTATAAAAGAAAGCCTTCCTGATGCCATTTTGAAAGGAACACTTTCTACCAAATTAAAATTTGTTCCCGAGCACCAAGACAGCAAAGGCCTTATCAGCCTATCTGGGGAAGAAACTTCAACTGTATTTTTACAACTCGAAAAAAACTTTTCCTGCTCTATTTATAACAAAGAAGAAATGGGCCTATTACTCAAAGCCATTACTCCATATTCAGAAGAAGACAAAATTGAGGTTTATGTCGTAATAAATAATAAACTTGAAAAGTTTCCTATGCCTTACTATATTAGTGAAGCTATGGTGCCATCCTCTTTGAATATGATTCAAAGCTCAAAATATGTCTTTGATAGTTTATTGTTACCTAGATTGAACTCTACATCTTTTAAAGATGCAGAAGATCACGATACCGTCTACAGAAGAAAAGTACATAGAGGTATTATTAAAAATGAATACCTAGGCAGCATGAACCAATACTACTCTTTTTTATTTCCATCATTTTCTCACAGTAAATTCTGTCGGACTTACCCGTCTGATTCTTCTGTATCCAACTGATATGTATTTGAAACGGAGTCGTTTGCTCATCGAGCAAGCGACTCTTAGTTATAGAAAAGATAGAATAGTCGAGCCACACCTACTACTAATATCTATTAGACGCTTTGCACGCTTCCGACGTGGATGCTTTTGAGGCCTTTTTGGTTTTCAAGGGCTAGGATGAAGTTTTGGTGGCCCACTTCTTTAGGGTAAAAGGCGTCAAATTGGATCACCAGAACCTGTTCGTTCATCTTTTTTTTGTAATCAAAATGTTCCACCGTAGCACCGATTTCAGAAATGGCTTTCATAAGGAGATCCACAGTATTTTCAGTTTCTGCAAATTCTAAAAATACTTTTCTATGTAAAAGTTTATCATTTTTGTCTTCGAAGCGACGAAAAACAGTCAACGCAATCAGTCCCATTACAGTGACTGCAACACTTTCTATATACATCCCTGCGCCCGCGCACATACCAATGGCGGTCACCAACCACAAACCCGCCGCAGTGGTTAAACCCTGAATGCTAAAGCCTGTTTTTAAAATGGCACCTCCAGCCAAGAAGCCAATGCCCGAAACCACAGTGGACGCAATTCGTGAAGGGTCTGTGCCCATCATGATTTTGTCATCGTAATTTTGAAAATAAAAAAAATGAGATGAAAGAATCATAAATGTGCCCGCTGCCATGGCCACAAGCAGATGGGTTCTTAGTCCAACAGGGCGTCCGTGCATGTCTCTTTCTAGACCGATAAATCCGCCAAGAACTGCGGCCAGAATAATACGTAAGATCATTTCATAATGTGTAAGCATAAGTGTCCAATACTCTTCGGTGTAAAATGTCAGCTCGGTTTGATAACTTGCCAAGGTCTTTGCACAACAAAGACCTTCTGCTTATATTGTAGACCCGTACGAATACAGGATCAATTTTTTATCTTCGTTTATTATGCGCAGGGATTAAAGTTAGGCTCTTACAAGCTTGCAATAATGAATGGGGAGACCTTGTTTAAGAAAAATCTTTTCAAAGTGAGTGACAAAGTTGGTAGAAGCGTATTCAGATTGATGTAAATCTTCAGTGTAAGCGATCATTTTATATTTGCTGTTTTTAAATATCTCTACAGACCATAAAAAATAATCACGAGAGTCAGTTTTAAACTCCAAAATACTATCGGGTTTTTGCATTTCATAAAGCTTATCCATAAATTCAGACTGAATCAGACGGTGCTTCCAATGTCGTTCTTTTGGCCACGGATCAGGATGATGAATGTAAACATCATTTAATTCTTGGGACGAAAACAAATCCTCAAGCTTATAAGCATTGTATCTCACCATGATGGCATTATCTGTAGCCCCCGCCTTGAGGGCGCGGCGGATCGCTTGAATCAAAGGTTTAAAGCGCACTTCAATACCTACTAACAGCCGATCTTGATTTTCGCTGGCACGATGAGCAAAATGATAGCCGTTGCCTGTTCCTATTTCCAAATCTATCTTTTCAAAGGTTCTATCAGGTATCGCCTGCGACCATTTTCCTTTATAATCCAAAACCTTAACTTCATCGAAGGCACGATGAGAGTAGTCCTCTAGTAACAACTTCACGTAAGGGTTGTTTCCAGTATTGAGGTCTCTAGAGGGAACAAGTGTGGCCTGACATCCATTCATACCAGCTCAAGTATCAAAAAAGCCCTTAAGGTACAACACATTAGAACTTTTTTTACAGTTTAAAAAACAGGGCATTTGGTATATGACTTCACTCTAAGGAGTTTTTATGAAATACAATACCCATACCCTATTTTTTACAAAAGTTTTAAAGCCCCTATCCTTAAAAAATCTTTGGCTGAGCTTTGTATTGTGTACCCTTATTGCCCCCTCCACCTCATGGTCGATGCCTTTTGAAGGTCAAGACATGTTGATCGCGGCCCCCTCCCCCATTGCCGTAGAAACGGGAAAAGAGATTCATAAACTCGGTGGAAACGTCTTTGATGTGGCCGTGGCTGTAGCCCTAAGCCTATCTGTCACCTCGCCCTACTTTGCTTCTTTAGGCGGTGGCGGTTTTGCTCTAGTTAAAAAAGAGGGCGAAGCCGTTAAAGCTTTAGACTTTAGAGAGACTGCACCCGCAAAAACCCATGAAAACTATTACTCTTCACTTGCCGAAGGCAGCTCTTGGAACGGTGGTGCTGCGGTCGGTGTACCTGGAATTCCTGCAGGACTTTTTGAAATCCATAAAACTTATGGAAAATTAAAGTGGGAGCAACTTTTCACTCGTCCACTGCAACAAGCCATTCAAGGTTTTCCTGTTTCTGGCGAGTGGTACAATTACACTCTTTCACAAAAAGATCGCTTTAATGCTAAAGGCAAACAGGTCTTTCTTAAAAAGAATGGAACACCCTATGTGCCTGGTGAGACCATCAAACAACCTGATCTTTATCACGCCTTAAAATTATTTCGTGATAAAAAGCTAGAAGGTTTTTATTCTGGTGCCGTGGCCGCAGACATTGCTCAAACTGTGCAAAAAGAAGGTGGCGTTCTTTCTGTGGAAGACCTTAAAAATTATAAGGTCAAATGGCGTGAACCCATGCAAACCAAATTTCAAGGCCATGACATTTATCTTATGCCTCCCCCATCTAGTGGCGGCGTGGTGATCAAAACCGCTTTGGCCTTGGTTGAAAAATTGGATTTAAAAAAATACGGCTACATGAGTGCCGATGAATATCACATGTTAGCTGAAGTGATGTCCAAATCTTTTAGAGGAAGAGCCTTACTGGGCGATCCCGATTATACACCACTGCCTTTAGATAAACTTTTATCCGAAGACTACATCAACGAACTTGCTAAAAATATTAAACCTAAATATTCAAAAAAAATGAAACCTCTGGATGAGTCCTTTTTAGGTCCAGAGAGCACTGAAACCACACACTTTGTAGTGATGAATAAAAAAGGTGAAGCCGTCTCTATGACGATCACTCTCAATGGAAATTACGGTTCAGGTGTATCGAGTAATAAATATGGGATCGCCCTGAATAACGAAATGGATGACTTTCAAGCCATTCCTGGGCAGGCTAATATTTATGGCCTTCTTCATAGCAAAACCAACTACGTGCATGCGGGCAAACGCCCTTTAAGTTCCATGTCTCCGACTCTAGTTTTAAAAGACAACAGCACTGTTATGGCTTTGGGTGCACCTGGTGGCCCACGTATTATCAATGGTGTATTTCAAACCTTGTATCGCGTCTTAGTGAACGAATTAGATGTAGAAAAGGCCATCATGACCCCAAGACTGCATCATCAGTTTGAACCTAATATTCTTTTTTATGAACAACAGAACTTCACCCCTGAAACTCTTCGCCTTTTAAAGATGCGCAAGCATACACTAAAAGCCACACGTGGAGTGGCCAAGGTGTCTGCCGTGAGAATCAATAAAAAAGGATTTTTAGAAGCGTACTCTGACTTCCGTGGCGAAGGTGCTGTAGGTGGTTATTAATTTTAAACAAGAAGACCTTTAAGCCACTTCAAGGAGTCCAATCTGTCTTTAGATAGATCACGGTGGGTTCCTTGAAACTCTTTGTAATAAAAGTTTTTAATTTGATCTTGGCAAAGGTCTTTGATCTGTCTTGCGCCATACTGCAAGCCATACTCGTCTTTGGTTCCTACGCTTAAATACAAAGCTTCGATGGATTGCAAATTGGATTTGGACTTAGGTAAAAACTCGATGGGATCATGGGACTTCCAGTGTTGCCATACTTCTGCGAGTAACTTCCCCTGATGATCAATAGGAAATACAGGCTCTGAGGTTTCATTCATGGAGGCATAACAATGGGCCATCGCAATCACATTAAACACTTGAAAGAATAAACCACCCGAAAGCTTAAGATCCCCAGAGCGATAACTGCTTAATATTTTTTGTGTGCCCCCAAGTTCTTCAATAACAGGCACCACTTTATAAATTTCTGGCAACAGACTGGCTTCAAAGAAACTATCAGGAGCAATGGCCACTCCCTTTTTAAAAACATCTCCATGTCGGGACATCAAACTTAAAACCCCGTAACCCCCACTGGACCCACCATGAACACACCAGTCTGAAGGATCTGATGAAATCGGTAAGTTTCGTTTGAGCTGAGCACACACCTCAGAGACCAGATAATCTTCGTACTGCCCACAACCCTTTGAGTTGATGAACTGCGAGCCGCCCCATGCTGTCCACGCATTAGCAAAAGCATAAATGGCTTTAGGTGCCTCACCCTGTGAGGTCCACACATCTATATCTTGCACTAGATTATTTTCAAATCCCTTAAAGGCGAAATTCTTAACCCCATCTCCTGCGTAGCCCGATAGAAACAACACTAAAGGAAATTCCCCTTCTGCTTTGGGAACCAGAACAGGAATATATCTGAGAGTAGGATCGCCCAAGATATTTCCACTTAAGGCCTTACTGTCTATCACTAAAGTGTGGATTTTGTAGTTCTCAAGATGAAATGGAATTAAATGTTCGGCAAGCATTATGCACCTTTACGTGCGACTTCCTTAGCCATGTCTTCTAAATTATAAATTGTGACACGGTTACGGCCTGATCTCTTAGAGTCATAAAGCGCTTTATCTGCCCACTTCACAAGTTGACGCCCTGATAGTTCCATATCATGAGGATCTGACAGTGCTAGTCCAATACTGCATGTCAGTCGCATAGCAAACTCACCATTGTCAAAATTAAAGGCTTCAATAGATTCGCGCAGTCGTTCTGCAAAGATCGTAGCCCCATCAATATTGGTTTCCGTTAAGATCATGATGAACTCATCACCACCATATCTGGCTGCGATATCTGTATCACGCACATTGGTTTTAATAATGGCTCCCACATGCTTTAAAACAAAACTTCCAAATAAGTGGTCGTTACTGTCATTCACACTTTTAAATTTGTCCATGTCCATCATCACAACGCCCACTTGACGTTTGTAACGACGGGCACGCTTCATTTCAAATTCCAATTTCTCGTAAAGGTTGCGCATATTGTATAAACCCGTAAGGTCATCAATATCCACAAGGGCTTGTAACTTTTTATTGGCTACACTTAAACGATCTGTAAGATCTTTAATACGAAGTTGGGCACGGACTCTGGCCATAAGTTCGCTGGGACTAAAAGGCTTAGGCATATAATCATCCGCCCCAGCGTCTAGCCCTTGAATCACCTGTTCCGTACTTGAGTCGGCTGTTAAAAAGATCACCGCCACATATTGTTTTTGTTTTTTTAACACCTTTAAGGTTTCAAGACCGTTAATGCCAGGCATGTTCATATCTAAGATCACAAGATCAGGATGCCATTTATGAATGAGGCTTAAAGCTTCTTCACCAGAGTACGCGCTCTTGACCTCATAACCACTGGCCTTCAAAGTGATACTTACAAACGCCTGTAAATCTTGATCATCATCTACGATCAAAACTTTCTTGTCTTTATTAGAACCTACAATGTGTTTAAAACTCATGCCCTCTCTTCGGCCCTTTTTCCAAGAAAATGCAGAACTTTTATACTCTTTTTTACTTTCTAGACCTTTTTACATTCGCATAAAAACGGGCTAGAATCCCCTCCAAGCTTGTAAGTTGGGGTCTTGTTCAGTACAAGAAGCCAGAAGGAGTAAAACATGGCGTATTCTCATCAAGAAATTGACTCGAAATGGCAGGATTTATGGACCAAAAACCAAATCTATAAAGCTGAATTTCCTTCCACTAAACCCAAATACTATGCCCTGGATATGTTTCCCTACCCTTCCGCCAAAGGTCTGCACGTAGGTCACTTGGCCTCTTACACTCCTACTGACGTGGTTTCTAGATATAAAAGAGCCCAAGGCTTTAACGTGCTTCATCCCATGGGATTTGATGCCTTCGGGTTACCTGCAGAACAATTCGCCATTCAAACAGGCACACATCCTGCCCTAACCACCGAAGAGGCCATCAATAACTTTCGCAGACAGATGGATGCCTTTGGGTTCAGCTTTGACTGGGATCGTTCTCTCTCAACGGCTGACCCTAAGTTTTACAAATGGACCCAATTTATTTTCACAGAGCTTTATAAAAAAGGCCTCGCCTATCAAAAAGAAGTTCCTGTGAACTGGTGCCCTGCACTTAAAACCGTCTTAGCCAACGAAGAGGTTGTGGACGGAAAGAGTGAACGCGGTGGCCATCCCGTCATTCGTATGCCCATGAAGCAGTGGATGCTAAAAATCACAGATTATTCCGAGCCACTCTTGCAGGGTCTAGATACAGTGGATTTCCCCGACAGAACCAAAGAAGGGCAAAAAAATTGGATTGGCAAAAGCTTAGGAGCAGAAATTCGTTTTGCCATTAAAGGCGAAAAGACTGAAACTCTGACGGTGTTCACCACTCGTCCTGACACTTTGTTCGGGGCCACGTTTATGGTGCTGGCTCCAGAACACCCTGCTGTTTTAGAAATCACTCCCACAGAAAAATTACCAGAGGTGAAGGCCTATATAGACTCCACCTCTAGAAAAAGCGAAGTGGATCGCAAAGCGGCTAAAGAAAAATCGGGCTGTTTTACAGGAGCCTTTGCCATCCACCCTATCACAAAAAAAGAGCTGCCCATCTGGATCGCCGATTATGTTCTGATCGACTATGGCTCAGGGGCCATCATGGCCGTCCCTGGGCACGACGAAAGAGATTTTGAATTTGCCCAAAAGTACGGTCTTGAAATTGTACGTGTAGTAGAAGGCGGTGATGAGCTGCCTTACAGTGGCGATGGTCAAATGGTCAACTCTGATTTCTTAAATGGCTTAAGCAAAGAAGACGCCATCAAAAAGATGGTCTCCCATCTAGAAAACCAAAACCTTGGGCACGGCCAAGTTCAGTACAAATTGCGCGACTGGCTGTTTTCTCGTCAAAGATATTGGGGTGAACCTATCCCTGTGGTTAAAAATATAAAAGACGGCTCGATCAAACCCTTGAGCCTTGCGGAACTTCCCGTAGAACTTCCTGAGGTGGCCAACTATGAACCCTCTGAGTCAGGTGAAGCCCCACTAGCCAGAAACACAGCGTGGGTGAACTACTCTGAAGATTACACTCGTGAAGTCGACACCATGCCTGGTTCTGCGGGATCGTCATGGTATTTTCTAAGATACACCGACCCTCATAACGAAAACGAACTTGCAAGCCCAGAGGCTCAAAAGTATTGGATGCCTGTCGATCTTTATTTAGGCGGCCCTGAGCACACCGTAGGACATTTACTGTACTCACGCTTTTGGCAAAGATTCTTATACGAGCAGGGACACGCAACCACCCCAGAACCTTATGCCAAGCTGGCTCACCAAGGGATGATTTTGGGACCTGATGGGGAAAAGATGTCTAAATCCCGAGGCAACGTGATCAACCCCGATGACGTCAAAGCAGATTTCGGAGCCGATGCCATCCGTGTCTACATCTGCTTTATGGGCCCCTATGACCGAGACAAACCGTGGAGCACTGATGGCATCTATGGAGTTCGACGCTTTTTAGATCGTATTTGGCGTTTATGTTTAGACGAAGACCAAAACGTGCAATTGCAAGATGGAGCCGAGTTTCCTGAAGACGCGCAAAAAGTCCTGCATAAAACCATTAAGAAAGTGGCTCAGGATATCGAGAGCCTTAATTTCAATACGGCTGTCAGTGCAATGATGATCTACACCAACGAGCTTTATAAACTGCCCAAAGTCAGCAAAGAGATGGTTTTGCCTTTGATCCAAATCCTAGCTCCCTTTGCCCCTCACTTTTGCGAAGAGCTTTGGCAGCGCCTAGGTCAAACTGGTTTTGTTTGTGTGACGCCTTGGCCACAATATGATGAAAATTTGTGCGTCGATAACCTTTTGGTCACCGCTGTGCAGGTCAACGGTAAGACTCGCGGCACTATTGATGTTGAAGCAAATACGTCTGAAGATGAAGCCTTAAAGTTGGCGCACAACCTTAAAACTGTTCAGGCTCAACTTGAAGGAAAAAACATAGTAAAAGTGATTTATAAACCAGGTCGCATATTAAATATTATCGCTAAATAATTTTTAATATCATAGGGGGCTTAAGATGACGGATTGGACAGTTGAAGACAGTAAAACGCTTTATGGAATTTCTAATTGGGGCGCTCCCTATTTTAACATCAACTCTAAGGGTAACGTGACCGTTGATGTTCCTGAAAAAGGAAACCCTGTTGATCTTAAAGAGATCATTGATGATCTTAAGGCCAATGGCATTCAAACCCCTGTGTTAATGCGCTTTCCAGATATTTTATCTTCAAGAATTAAATTATTAAATCGCTGTTTTCAAAGAGCCATGACAGATTATGGATACACAGGAAAGTACCGCGGTGTTTTTCCTGTTAAAGTGAACCAACAAAAGCATCTTGTCGAAGACCTTGTGAAATTTGGCGAACAAACAGGTTTGGGTTTAGAGTGTGGAAGCAAACCTGAGTTGATCATTGCTATTACAAAAATGAAGTACACAGATGGGCTCATCTTATGTAATGGCTTTAAAGATAGGGACTATATTGAAACGGCACTCCTTGCGACGAAACTAGGACGTGATGTGATCATTGTCGTGGATAGAAAATCAGAACTCGACATCATCCTTCAGGTAGCTAAAGAGCTTGAGATTAAACCCACTATTGGCTTACGAGCCAAGTTGAGCACACGAAGCGCAGGTCGCTGGGTGGAAAGCACAGGACACAAATCCAAATTTGGTCTTACTCCTTTTGAAATGGTAGAATGCGTGGAACGTTTAAAAGCCGAAGACATGCAAGATAGCCTTCAGCTGATTCACTTTCACCTAGGATCTCAAATTCCATCAATTCTTTCCATTAAAGCCTCTTTAAAAGAAGGTACTCGTTTTTTTACTGAGCTTTACAACTTAGGTGTAACTCCTAAGTATATTGATGTTGGCGGCGGACTAGGTGTGGACTATGATGGCTCGGGAAGTACTGAAAGCTCTACAAACTATTCAGAGCAAGAGTACGCCAACGATGTAGTGTACACCATTAAATCTATCTGTGACGAAAAGAAGGTTCCTCATCCTGACATCATCACCGAGTCTGGTCGGTCCTTAGTGGCTCACAGTTCGGTTCTGGTCTTTGATGTTTTAGGTTGTAATAACTTTGATAGCGTAGAGTCGCACGATTTCAAACCTCAACCTACCGATCACCAAATTTTACGTGACCTTTACGATATTTCTGAAGGTTTAAGTTTAAAAACGTTAAACGAAGGCTATAACGATTTAAAACAGATTCGCGCAGACATACTTCAACTTTTCACCTATGGGGTTTTAAATCTTGAGCAACGGGCCATTGCAGAACGTCTGATCTTTAATATCAGCAGTCGTATGCGTAAACTGATTCGAAACGAAGAAGACTTTGCAGACATTTTATATGAACTCGATTCATTTTTATGTGACTCTTATTTTTGTAACTTCTCTGTCTTTCAATCTCTTCCCGACTCATGGGCCGTAGATCAGATATTCCCTATTCTGCCTATCATGCGCCACAAAGAGCATCCCGATCGCAGAGCCATCATTGTGGACCTCACTTGTGATTCTGATGGCAAGGTCAATCGTTTTATCGATAGTGAAACCTACGAAGTCAAAAGCACATTAGAAGTTCACAGCCTTAAACCTAATGAGCCTTATTACATTGGTGCTTTTTTAGCTGGGGCTTACCAAGAGATTCTTGGAGACTTGCACAACCTATTTGGTGACACCAACGCCGTACACATTCATATTTCTGAAAATGGGGGCTATACCATTGACCATATTGTGCAAGGTGACAGCATGAGCGATGTCTTGTCATATGTGGAATATAATCCTGAAGAGTTTGTGGTCAGCCTTAACGAAGACTGTATGAATGGAATTTCCAAAGGGACACTTACGGAAGACCAGGCGGCTTTACTTATGAAACGATTTAAAACTTCATTGTTCAGCTCGACCTATTTAGGTTCCTAGTCCTGTTTTCTATCATCAACAAGTAATACTGTTCCTAGAGCTTTTAGCCTAGGACCTTTTGAAGTTGAATTCCTCAGCTTGATGAGGCTCTGATACTGATGGTATTCTTATGGGTATGTTTGCTAAGTTTTTCCCCTCGGTATTTCCATTAAATGATCCTGTTTTAATCTTTGCCATTGTGTTGGTGCTTTTTTTAACCGCACCCATGGTGATGAAACGCTTTAACTTACCTGGGATGATTGGACTTCTTCTTGCGGGAGCCATCTTAGGTCCTCACGCTTTAGGTATTTTAGCGCGTGACTCTTCCTTTATCTTACTGGGTGCTGTGGGACTCACCTACATCATGTTCACCGCAGCCTTAGAGATTGATCTTACTGTCTTTAAAAAATACGGAGTGAGTGGTTTTGTTTTTGGAATGTTGACCTTTGCCTTTCCTCAAGGCTTAGGAACCTTAATAGCCTATTACATTTTAGGCTTTGATCTTTTACCTGCTATCTTACTTGCAAGTATGTTGGCCTCACATACTCTGCTTGCTTATCCTATTGCAAGTAAACACGGTCTTTCTACAAATCGCGCGGTAACCGCTACCGTAGGCGGAACCATCATCACCGACACGCTCGCTCTTTTGGTTTTGGCTGTGGTGGCATCTTATGCTCAAGGCGATGGTGGCGAAGCGCTATGGTGGCGACTTGGGTTTTTTATCTCTACCTTTGTGGCAGGTGTGTTCTTTTTGGTTCCTCATTTAGGACGTTGGTTTTTTAAAAAATTTCCCAATGACGACAGTGCCCAATTTGTGTTTGTGCTGTCTTCTGTTTTTATGTGCGCGGCACTGGCTCACTTTGCAGGACTGGAACCCATTGTCGGCGCCTTTTTATCTGGCTTAGCCTTAAACAAATTGATCCCCCACAATAGCACCTTGATGAATCGCCTTAATTTTACAGGGGATGCCATCTTTATTCCTTTCTTCTTATTGTCCGTGGGAATGATTCTGGATGTGACCGTTCTCTTTAAGAGTTTTCGCATTTGGTGGCTTTCAATTGTCATCACTCTGATTGTAATCGGTACCAAATGGGCGGCGGCCAAAGTTTCTGGTTTTATTTTCAGATACAAAAATGAAGAGACTCAAATCATGTTTGGTTTAAGTGTGGTGCAAGCAGCTGCCACCCTAGCCACTGTGATGGTCGGTCACAGAATTGGAATGTTTGACGATGCCGTAGTGAATGCCGCCATCATCACTATTCTTGTCACCTGTATTTTAGGTCCTTATGTGGTCGACAAGTATGCCACGGCATTTGCCAGCTCCTCCACAAAAAAATCAGAGGATCACTCTGCTGAAACCAGTAATGACTCTATAATCATCCCTGTAGCACCAGAGCAAAATATACCTGCGCTACTTGAACTGTCTTTACTCTTACGCAACCCTAAAACTAAAGCCGCCATCTACCCCACTCATATCACTGCCGATAACGAAAACTTAAATGACAATATGGCGGCTGGAAAAAAATTGTTAAACAAAGCCCTGCATGACCTCAGTGCTGCAAATTGCCCCACAGAAGCCATTCATCGTGTCGACAGCGAACCTGCTCAAGCCCTTATTAAAATTCGTAAAGAGGTAGGAGCCTCAAAAGTTGTGATGAGTTGGGATGCTCGCCCCAGCGAAAAAGGAGCACAGTTTGGCTCTGTTATTGATGCCCTAGTCACAGACGGAGGGGCTAACCTTATCATTTCTAAACTTGCTTATTCTTTAAGTGGCTCTCGACGCATTAACCTTGTTTTTGCTCCTTTTAAATCTATGACCATTCCACTGGTTCAAGCGGCAAAAAACGCAGAAGTTATTGCCAAGCAGCTTGGAGTCTCTATGCAAGTGATGGTGGCTCAAGATAATTTGAATGATCTTAAAAATATGTTTAAAACCTATGAGTTGAATGTTTCAAAAACTCTGATTAGTTACCCATCTGGACGCACATGGTTTCCGTTTATGATTCAGAACACTTTGCCCCATGATCTTATCATTCTTATTCCCACATTAAATCAAAACGTGGATATGGTGGCCAATACTCCTTTAACAACAACTCAGCCAGAATCTAACCCTTCTGGTTCTACAGATAACTCCTATTCGCCTAATGATAGCACCATGATGACTTACAGTATTGTGGGTCGTTACTCCGACCAAAATCTATTGATCATCTTTGGCTCTAAAAGCTTAAATTAAATTTCAAAACTTGGATGTAAACATGAATGAAACTTATCAAAAACAAATTTTTAAATCTCCTTGGTCAGACATCAAGGAGCATTCCCTACGCGATGGCGTCATTCTTGTGTCTAATCAACTTTCACTTGAAGTGGCAGCCAAAGCAGTTGTTGAGAACAACACAGAAACCGTCAACAGTTGGATTGAATCCCAACTGATTGGAAAACCCACACCTGAACAGCTCGAAGAGTGGAACAATAATGTCAGCAAACCCTTTTTACTTTTTATCGCCCAACCTTACGTTTTGATTCAAGAGTTAGATTTGCAGTAATACTTCTGAAGTTATCGGTCTCTGCTTGTAACTTAAATGATTTAATCGGAAGGCCCTTTCCATCCACAGTTACCTTTACTCAAGGGACTCTCCCAGAAAGAAGTTACGGGTAAATTATTTTTTATTTAGCTTCTTTGCGGGGATCAAAAGCGTCCCTAACGCCTTCACCAATCATATTTAATGAAAATACAGTAATAAAAATGGCAATAGATGGAAACACCGCTAGCCACCACGCAATAGTAAAATAGTTTTTGGCTTGCTGTAACAGCTCACCCCAACTGGGTGTTGGAGGTTTTAAACCAAATCCCAAATAGTCTAAAGCAGTTAAGGCCGTGATCCCTCCCGCAATAGCAAAAGGCGAAAATGTCACAATAGGTGCCAGTGCATTGGGTAAAATGTGTTTAAACATGATGATGGGACGAGACACACCTACGGCTCGGGCAGCTTCGACAAATTCTCTTTGACGAAGTTTCAAGAACTCTGCACGAATATAAATACTAATTAAGGTCCACGCAAAGAGAGCCTGGAATAAAACCAACAGAGTGAAACTCGGTGATAGCATTGCAATCAAGGTGATCAGCACGGTCAGCGTAGGCAAGGACTCCCATACCTCTTGCACTCGCATTCCTATCAGATCCACAATGCCACCAGAAAAGCCCATAAAGGCTCCAATCACCACACCAATTGCATAAGAGATGATCCAAGCTAGAACCGCAAACCCAATACTATAGCGGAATCCATAGATCAAACGAGTTAAAACATCCCTTCCACGATCATCCGTTCCCATAAGATTTTGCTTGGAAGGTGCACTAGGATAGGAAGACAGATCATTGTTAAATTCAAAGGGACTCCACTCAATCAGGGGCCATATATCGAATTTATTTTTAGGATCTTCTTTTAAACTGCGATAATCCATTTGCATGATATCAGTGCGACCAAACTCAGTTGGATGATAATCAAAGTACACTGGAACATGTAGCTTGCCGTTATAAAGCATAAAAATAGGTTTATTGTTGGCCCACAGTTCTGCAGTCAGACTGATAAGCACTAAGAACAAGAACACATACACCGATGACAGTGCGCCTCGGCGATTTTTAAATCTTGCCCATCTTTTTTTTGCATTATCGTCTTTAAATAATTTATCGAACATCTCAATTCCTATTTAAAATCAATTCTTGGATCTACAAATGTGTAGGCAATATCTGTTAATAAACGACCAATAAGTAATAACACCGCAGGGATAAAGATCAGTGCCATAAGCACGTTGTAATCCCCATCTAACACCGCTCTAAAAGTTAAAAGTCCAATTCCATCCAATTGAAAAATCTGCTCGATGATGATCGAACCATTAAACATCACCAACAAAAAGGAATTTAAACCTGTCACAATAGGGATCAAAGCGTTACGAAGGGTATGCTTATACAATACCGTGTGCTCATCTAGACCCTTGGCTCTCGCGGTTCTGACATAATCCAACTTCACTTGATCTAAAAAAGAGTTCTTCATTAAAAATGTAAGGGCTGAAAAACTATGCAGCATGTAGCAGATCAAAGGCAAAATAAAATGATGAGCACGATCCACCACTTTTCCAAAAAAACTTTTATACTCATATCCATCAGAATAAAGTTCCCCAATAGGAAACCAATCCAAAAAGCTGGAACCCGCAAAGAACACAATCAACAAGATCGCCATCATCACCGTGGGAATAGAGTACATGACAAAGAGGACCATACTGGTGGCATTATCAAACGGGCTGCCATCTCTGACGGCTTTAAATATCCCCAAGGGTATACATATCAAATACACTAAGAGCAGCGAGATCAAGCCAAACTGCAAAGAGACTGGAAACCTCTGCATGATCACATCTACTACTGGTTCCTGATAGGTGAAGCTGTCTCCGAAATCCAGAGTGACCATGTTCTTCACCCAAATGCCATAACGAACAAGGATAGGTTTATCAAAACCGTACTGTTTCTTAAGAGCTTCGATCACCTCTTCAGAGACTCCCACTTGTGAGCCTCCGCCGCCACCACCACCTGCAGCGCCTGCAAACTTCATCTGTTGGATGATACGTTCAATAGGTCCACCTGGAGCCATATTGATAATGACAAAGCAAAATAGACTGATCCCAAACAAAGTGGGGATCATCAGTAAAATTCTTTTGAGTATATACTTAAACACGTCGTAAAACCTGCGCTATATTTCTGCGCCGCCGTTAGCAGACGGCATAGACCAATATTTTATACCCACAGTGTACTTATATGTGTCTTTTGGTCTTTGCACTTTTTTATCTACTCCGTGCATAGATTTGGGAATAAATAAAAACAAATAAGGCGCATCGTCCGCAATGATTTTATAAACTTCTCTGAGTAAAGGGATACGCTTTTTAGCATCTAACTCAGCTTGCGCTTTATCAATCAACTCATCCACTCTCTTGTTTTTGTAATTGATAAAGTTAGAGCCGTTGGCGTCGGCACTTTGGCTATGCCAAATTTGTTTTGGATCAATCTCGATGTCGTCTTCATCACCAGACCACGCTAAGGTCACGGCATCAAACTTTCTCTCATCTAAAGCTTTGATAAAGCTATTCCAATCCGCATTACGAATATCTAAGTCGATCCCTGCTTTTTTAAGGTCCTCTTTGTAAAGAGTGAAGTACTTCTCGACATCGCGGTTAGGATTAAGCAGTGTAAATCTAAAGTCCACTTTTTTTCCAGCCACCGTTTTATCTAAGATTCCATCCCCATCGCTGTCTTTCCATCCATCTTTAGCGAGTAAAGCTTTTGCCGCATCAGGATCATAGTTAAGGTCTTTGACATTGGGGTCTGCATACTGACTTTGACGATACCAAGGGCCATTGGCTAAGTAACCTTTCCCGTACATGAAACGCTCAATGATCAATTGGCGATTCATAAGATGGGTTAGAGCTCTTCTCGTGTCTTTGCCAGCAAAGATTGGATTATTCAGATTCCAAGCCACAAAGCTGTAAGACTTATAAGTGCTATTTTCTAAATCCAGTTTAGTAATGTGAGACCATTCTGGCTTTGTGGTATCAATCTTTTTTTCAAAATCTTCACCAGATAGAGCGCGGTAAGACAGCTGGCCTTTTTTAAGCATCTCTAAAGAAATCGCGTCCTCTTTAATAAAACGAATCACAATTCTATCAAACTGATGAGACTTGCTGATCGCTTCCGATGGGCTTTTGTAACCCCACCAGTCTGTATTTTTCTTAAGTACAATACTTTTAGCTTTGTTGTACTTATCAATCATGTACGGGCCTGAACCCACAAGAGTTTTAGACAGTTTATTATCTTTACTTTGCTTTTCATAAATAGATTTGGGCACGACTTTGATCAAACGAGCTAAGGTGTCTAAGTTTCCAAAGTACTTTCTTTCCACAGGAAACATGATCGTGTCTTCGGAAAGGATCTCTGGTGTGCCAATTCCTTGAACATAAGCCAACTTATGGGCAGCCTCATATTTAGGGTCTTTGATGGCATCAAAACTGAACTTCACATCTTCTACTGTAACGGGCTCTCCATTGGTGAACTTCGCATCTTTTCTAATCTTAAAAGTGTACTTCTTACCGTCAGCGGACACTTCCCAACTTTCAGCAATACCAGGAAGGTACTCGTTGGTGTCAGGATCCTTATTTAATAAACGGTCCACCACATAGTCTTGAACCTTAGTGGCATAATAATCCGAGCTGTTAATAGGATTTAAAGTCGTCGGTTCAGATTTAAAGGAAAAGTAATAGGTGTTTCCAGAAGAATGATTCGAGCTTTGTTTATTGCAGCCCACAGAAAGAACAGTCATCACAGTTAACGTAGCAGATACAATTATAGCTCGTGTCCATCCATTCATAGAAGAAACCTCCAAATCTGTTGAGACATGATATTTAACTTTTTTGCGCTAAGAATCAAGTTATACAATCATGTCATAGACGCTATGATCTTAATCAGGCTTAAGGTAGAATCTAACTCGTAGCAGTGAATTTTCAGAAATTAAAATAAGGACATCCCGTGAAGTGGTTAAGACAGTTTTACGAAAAATGCACAGAATTAGCGCAAAAACCCAGCGCTCTTCCCATTTTGGGAGCCTTCTCTTTTATTGAATCCATCTTTTTTCCTATTCCCACCGATCCTATTCTCATTGCAGTTTGTGCGGCGCGCCCTAAGCGTTCGTTAAAAGCCGCGGCATGGGCCATTATTTTTAGTGTCCTTGGTGGATGTGTTGGGTTTTTTATCGGCCATTACTTCTCAGACTTTGCACGCGAGCTTTTACTCAAATACTTCATCACCCCTAAAGATTGGGACAAACTGGTAGGATTCTTTGCGGCGGGAAGCTTTGCCTTTACCATCATCGGAGCCTTCACCCCCATCCCATTTAAAGTATTTACTATTGCCGCTGGTCTACTGGGTGGATCGTTCATCCCTTTTGTACTCGGGGCTTTAGTAGGTCGAAGTCTAAGATTTGGTTTAATAGGTATTTTGTTCTATTTCTTTGGGGAAACCATCAAAGTTTGGATTGAAGCTCATTTTGATAAAGTGGTCTGGGCCGTTTCTGCACTGATTATTTTATTAACTGCCCTTTACTTTTTAATCTAAATCTCTGAAAAGAGATTATGGAAAAAAATAAGACCTCAATTTTAGAAAAATTAAATCTATCTGAAGACACTTTGGCAGCTGACAGTCCTCTTTTTGGTTGGGAACGCTCCCAAGCCGAAAGTGAACTGGTCATCATCCCCGCTCCTTGGGAGCCCACCACATCTTTTAAGGGTGGAACTTCGGCTTCGCCTGGGCTGATTCGCGTGGCCAGTCATCAAATGGACTACTTCCACGAAGTCTATGGTTATGAACCTTATGCTAAAGGGATCTTCTATCAAGACGTGGACCCTAAAATTGAGCCCCTCCATGAGCGAGCCCTGAAACTCTGCGACTATGTTCAAAGTACTCTGGCTGAAAATGTAGACGCTGATGTCAGTAAAGAGCAGGCCGAGATGAATGGACTCAGTGATCAGTTCAATCACATCATTTACACTCAAGCTAAAGGTGTCCTTGAACAAAACAAAACCCCTGCGCTATTTGGTGGTGATCATTCCACTCCATTTGGAGTCTTAAAAGCATTAAGTGAAAAGTACGACGAGTGGTCTATCCTACATATTGATGCCCACTTAGACTTGCGCGTAGCCTACCAAGGATTTAATCATTCCCACGCGTCCATCATGTATAACGCTTCAAAGTTACCCAATGCTCCGAAAAATTTAGTGCATGTGGGAGTTCGAGATTTTTCACAAAGCGAATACACTTATGCACAAAGTAATGGGCATAAGATATGGACAGATCGACGTTTAAAAACTTTAGAATTTGAAAATCAAAGCTGGGATCAAATCATTGATCAAATTTTGCAGCCCTTAAATAAGAATGTGTATGTCAGTTTTGATATTGATGGCTTAGACCCTAATCTATGCCCAGGAACAGGAACTCCAGTGCCTGGAGGCTTAACTTATGGCAACGCCTGTCGCTTGATCGAAACACTGGCTAAGCGCACCAATATCGTTGGCTTTGATCTGGTCGAAGTGGCCTCGCCAGAGCAAGACCCCGAAGACTGGAACTGCAACGTGGGCGCTCGGCTCTTGTTTGAATTGTGCCTCGCCACACTTTCCACAACGAAATAAAATTAAAATCTGAAAATAACGACATAAAATTAAAATCTGAAAATCTTGATGCGAAAGCCACCCGCTTTCGCACACTCGACCCTATTACAACACAGTATGGGGCGCGTGGAACTTCACTCTTTGGGTCTAACATCAAAATAAAAAAATCCTGCCTTTAAGAGCAGGACTTTTATTCTGATATCCTTAAAGAATATCCTATGATTTTATTTAGCGTATCGAGGACAGATCACTATCTAGCGTAACGCTTGCCTATGCTCTCGCGCATTTCAGCACCTTCGATGCTTAAGCGAGTCCAAGGGATAGCTCTGAGTCTTTGTGGCTCAATGGCTTCGTCGGTCTCTTCGCAGATTCCAAATGTACCATTTTCGATTCTTGCTAATGCAGATTCAATTTCTAGCAACTGTCTGCGAATACGATCAGCCATATGAAGCATTTCTCTCTCAGCAAGTGCTCTCACAGTTTGGTCACCTTCATCGCCACCCTTTTCTTCTGAATACAGATTTTGACGAGTGTCCTTTACGCGGTTAAGCAGGTCGCTCTTCGCTGCGATTAGTTTTTCTTTACATTCGTTAATGAGTTCTTTAGAGATTAACTCCATTTTTTCCCCCTGTTTGTTCGTCAGCCCCCTCCAAATTGGTGCCGAATTGGAACTGGAGAAAATTTACATGCTAACCGTTATCAAACGCAAGCTAAAAAACAACATTTTGCGAAAATTATTTATATCTTAACAATAACAAATTCTTATGGGCCCAAATAGCTGAAATAGAAGGCATTTTTTGAAATTTCATTCACTTTTGCACCGTCATATTTTCATTACCGTCTCAATACTAGACCGAGGTCGAGTTGATTCTTAGACCTTTTTCTACCTTTCAAAACTCATTTCATGCGGCCAAATATATAAACCATGCCGATGCGGCCGCAGCTTTGCACATCACAGAATGTGACTTACAAGACACTCTTTTACTCTTCGCGGTCTGTTGGAGAGGGTCTTCGTTCGCTTTCTAGAAACACAGTTTCAGTCACTACCTCGACCTCTGTGCCTGGCCCCACATCTCTGATTTCTCCCCCGATGTCATCAAAATCATATATGTTTGAGGAAGGGTCTCGGCCAAAGGGGGTACTGTTATACACCATACGAAAGCGGCCATCTTTGGCCATACGTTTTAAATTTCTACTCATCAGTAAACCGATCAAGCCACGCGTAGGACCAAATAAACAGAGCAGTCCAAGCACATCTGTGAGCAAGCCTGGAACAATCAAAAGAAGTGCCCCTAAGAAGATCAACAGTCCTTTGAGCATTTCTTTTTCAGGGCTCGACTTTTCTTTTAACGTTTTATTTAAGGCTCCGATCATGATCAAAGAGCGAAAACGCAAGATGGTGAACCCTAACCACGCCGTGAAAAGCACTTCTATCAGCAGAACCCAAAAGCCATAAGCCTGAAAGGCTTTTACAAAAAGATAAATCTCTAAGACAGGTAACAATAAAAATAATATCAATGTCATGTGTACACCTTAAAATTTTAAAACCATTTCTAAAGGGCAATGATCTGAACCCACTTGATGATCTAAGTGCTTAAAGGACTTTATAAAAGGCAAAAGCCCTGGGGTGACACACATATAATCAATTCTCCACCCTCTGTTGTTGTCACGAGCGCGTTCACGGTAAGACCACCACGTGTACTTGTCTCTTGCTTGAGGATTAAAATGTCTGAACGCATCTACAAAGCCCACTTCTAAAAAGGAATCAAACCACTCTCTTTCTTCAGGCAAGAACCCACTGACTTTGGATAAACGAACGGGGTCATAAACATCGACTTCTTTGTGAGCCACGTTATAGTCCCCAACAAGAATGATCTGCTCGCCCGCAGCGATCATGCCTGCCAGATGATCCGTAAAGTCTTCTAAGAAGTCCATCTTAAAACTTTGCCTCTCATCCCCCATTCCCCCATTGGGAAAATAGACATTGTAAAGCAAAAATTCTGGGAATTTGGTCACCACAAAACGGCCTTCAGAATCGTATTTCTCTATTTCAATTCCATGCTGCACCCACTGAGGCTCTTCCTTACTGAGCGTGCATGTGCCTGAATAGCCTGCCTTCACCGCCTCAGACCAATACCCATGAGGATACAGATCCTGATAGCGCTCTTCATCCAGTTGGTTGAGTTTGCTTTTGGTCTCTTGCACACAAAAGACATCGGGCTGCTGACGCTCTAAAAAATTACGCAGTCCTTTTTTGTGGAGAGCTCTGATTCCGTTGACGTTCCAAGATATGATCTTCAGTGACTTTGACATAGCAAAGAACTATAGTTATCTAACAACCAGTGTGAAGAACATCCGCGTCATTTTGGAGGAAAAATGAGTCTAATCGGAACTATGGCCCCACCATTCAAAGCCCCAGCCGTAACACCTGATAATCAGATCGGAGAATTCCGCTTTGATAACTGCAAAGGCCAATGGGTGGTTTTGTTTTTCTACCCTCTGGATTTCACTTTTGTGTGCCCCACTGAAATCACTCAATTTCGTGAACTTAAAAATGCCTTCGCAGACAGAAAAGCCATAGTGGTCGGATGCAGCGTGGACTCTGTTTATGCCCATAAAAAATGGATTGATGACGATTTAGGAGATTTGGGCTTTTACCTCGTGTCAGACCTTAAAAAGACCATCTCTAGAGACTACGACTGTTACTTAGAAACAGACGGTGTGGCCACGCGTGCGACATACATCATCGACCCCGAAGGACGCATCCAATACGCCAGTCAAAACAATCTTAATGTAGGCCGTGACGCCGAAGAGATACTCCGAGTCCTTGACGCCCTTCAAACTGGGGAACTCTGCGGAGCGGGTTGGACTAAGGGCTCTAAAACTTTAAACCCTTAAGTTCAACATGCTTCACGTTCACGAAAATTCAGATTGCTTTAAACGAACTCAGGAGAGTTTTTCTTATTTTTATCCCACAACCTCTGAGCGTTTTGATCTTGAGGCCTCTCAAAATTTATTTTCCACTTTTAAGTTAGAATTCCCAGTGTCCCTTCTGCAGGGCGTACAAGAGTTTGTACGGCAATTTTACGACATCACCAAGACTTCGGCATACCAGCAGCAAGTGATTTCAACCCCACTGGCAAATGTTTTAGATCACCCTTATAAACCCTCTGTGCTCTGCTGTTTTGACTTTCATTATGATTCTGAATCCAAAACTTTAAAGCTGATTGAGGTCAACACCAACGCTTCGGGGTACCTTGTTGGGTGTCTGGCTTTTGAAGGTTGGGACGTGTCTTCGATTCCCTATCGGGACGAACTGCTGCGCTCTTTTAAAAATTCAGATTTACTCAGTAAGAACCATCTCTACATTATGGATGAAAATCCCAAGCAGCAAAAAATGTATTTAGAGTTTATGCTTTATCAGGAGTTCTTACAGAAACACATCCAAACAGTTTCCATCATGGATTCCCAAGAACTCGAACACAAGTTTCTTGGAAAAGAAGTCCATGCCAGTGAGATTGCTATTTATAACCGTGATACTGACTTTTATTTAGAACGCTTACCACAGATGCAAGAGCTTTACAGGCAAAACCTCCTCACCCTTAACCCGCATCCATTGGATTATGATCTACTGGCCAAAAAAACCAATTTAGATATTTTACAAAGCTGGATTGAGTCTGATGAAAAGTTTAGGTCCTACTTCTTGCAATCAGGCCTTGTGCGCGATCGCTTTCAAAATTACGATGAGCTGATTCAAGAAAAAAAATCTTTGTTTTTCAAACCTCCTTCCTCCTTTGGTGGCAAATCTATTTATAAAGGCGCGAGTGTCTCTAATAAATATTTGCAAAGCATCTGGGATGAGAATTTTCTTTTCCAACAAAGCTTTCCCGCTGGAAAATTCACAACTTCAGACCAACAAGAATGGAAGTATGATTTGCGTTTTTACACTTATGACGGTTTGGTGCAGTTTTATCTTGCCCGAGTCTATCAAGGACAAATCACTAACTTTCAAACATCAGGCGGGGGCTTTGCGCCAGTTGTTTTTGCTTAAAAAATATGTTTAAGTCCTTTTGGTACAGGAGCACAATATGCTTAAAATTAACGATCAGGTTACATTTGATAACGACAAAAACTTTGTCCTTATTGGTGGACTTAATGTTTTAGAGTCCCGCGACCTTGCCTTTAAAGCTGCCGAAACTTTTCTTAAAGAAACCAGTAAAAGGAATATTCCTTATGTGTTCAAGGCGTCTTTTGATAAAGCCAATAGATCTTCTGTACATTCCTACAGAGGCCCAGGAATGGATGAAGGCTTAAAAATTTTTGAAGAGCTTAAAAAAGAATTCAACATTCCTGTGATCACAGACATACACGAACCTCATCAGGCCAAGCCCTGTGCGGAAGTGATTGATATTCTACAACTTCCTGCGTTCTTATCGCGTCAGACCGACCTAGTGATTGCTATGGCTGAAACTCTTAAACCCATTCACGTTAAGAAGGCCCAGTTCCTAGCCCCCAATCAAATGCGCCACATTATTAAAAAATGTGCTGAAGTGGGCAACGACAAGATCATGCTCTGTGAACGTGGGACCAGCTTTGGTTACGGCGGGCTTATTGTAGATATGCTCAGTTTAAGTGAAATGAAAAAATTTAATGTTCCTGTGACTTTTGATGTGACCCACTCTTTGCAACTTCCTGGGGGATTGCAAAACTCCACTGGTGGTCGCAGAGAGCATCTTTTTGAACTCGCACGCGCAGGCATGGCCGTTGGCCTTTCTGCGATTTTTGTAGAGGCACATCCAGACCCCGATAACGCAAAATGCGACGGGCCATCGGCATTGCCCTTAAACTTGCTTGGTGAATTTTTAGATCAAGTTAAAGCTATTGATGATTTAGTGAAAAGTTTCGCAAAAATACATGTGAATTAGTGACAAGTGAAATCTGTGCTTGAATCTCACAGATCTAACCCTAAACTAGGACATTGTTTTAATGTTGAAAAAACCCAACCTCATCGAATTTGATTCGATCTGGAAATCTTATGGAAGCCTTAATGTTCTCTCTGATGTGAGCTTTGGGATAGAAACAGGCAGCTCAGTAGCCATCATCGGTGAAAGTGGCTCAGGAAAAACTACTCTGCTGAAAATTCTCTGCGGTCTGATAGAGGCCGATCAAGGTGAAGTCTTCTTCAAAAGTAAATCCATCTTTGGACAAATGTCAGAGTTTAAAAGACACTTTGGCTATGTCACTCAACGCGCCACTTTACTCCCTCATTTGACTGTCAAAAAAAACATTGAACTTCCTGCTCACATTCATAAAAACACAAAAGCCCTTAAGGAACGCACCCTTGCCCTTATGGACATGCTGCAAATGGACCCTAAAGACATTTTAAACAAATACCCCTTTCAGCTCAGCGGGGGTCAGAAGCAGCGAGTGGTGATTGCACGCGCTTTGATTAACGACCCTGATCTTTTGATCATGGACGAGCCTTTCTCGGCTTTAGACTCTATCACCAAAAACGAAGTGTACGACCAGTTCCTACAGATCAAAGCTCATATCAACAAAACCACTCTACTCGTCACTCATGACTTTCATGAAGCCGAGCTGATGTCAGATAAGGTGGTGATCCTACACAAATCTAAAATTGCGCAAGAAGGTCCTTTTGCTGAGATACGACAAAACCCAAGTTCAAAATATGTAAAAAACTTTATTGAATCCCAAAGCTGGCGGGTTGATGATGAAGATTAAATTAGGGCTGCTCTTTTTATTGTGTTGTACGTTTTCTACCTCTCTAGCTCTGGCGCAAAAGTCAGATGCGTCTCTTACCATTGCTGGGAAAAATTTTACTGAACAGGACATTTTGGTGGACCTTCTAGCTGTGCTTCTCAAAGAAGAACGCCCCAATATTATCATCCATAAGAAGAAAAGCCTTGGCGGCACTTCCGTCACCTACGAATCCGTCAAAAATGGAAATGTGGATATGTATGTGGAGTACTCAGGTACGGCCTACTACTCCATCTATAAACAAACTCTTCAGAAATCTAAAAGACAAATCCACGGATATTTAGAAAAACGTTTTGCCGAAGAAGGATTGTTTTGGAGTCCCGCTCTGGGCTTTAATAACACCTACGCCCTTTTGATCAAAGACAGTCCCGACCACTCAGAGTTAAAGACCATTTCTGATCTTCGACCGATTGCTCAGAACTTAATGATAGGCACTGATCCTGAAATCTCTACTCGTCCTGACGGCTACAATGAATTTTTAAATCATTATGACATTCGTTTTAAATCGCACATGATGATGAACACAGGGTTACTTTATCAGTCACTCAACAACAATCGAGTGGATGCCATCATTGGATATTCCACCGATGGCCGTATCCCTACGGCAGGCCTTAAGATTCTTCAAGATGATTTAGGTTTTTTTCCAGATTACTCGGCATCTGTTCTTGTGAATCAAAAGACTTTAGAAAAGCACCCATGGATTCGCAAAGCTCTGCATAAACTTTATGACGAGATTGATGATCAAACCATGCAAATCTTAAATGCAAAGGTGGACTTCAACAAATTGGACTCTGTAGCTGTAGCTAAAGAATTTGCGGCACAAAAGCATTGGATCAACCCCGACGGCGTTGTCGATCCTGAGCAGCAGTCCTTTTGGGAGTTTGTAAAAAGCAAAAAGAATTTTTTATTTAAAAAAATCCAAGAGCATTTATTTCTAACATTTTTAGCTTTTCTTATTGTCACTTTGCTTGGGGTGACCCTTGGTATTGTCTCTTACTATAATGAAACCGTACAGAAGGTGGCGTTCCTCTTCGTCAACTTAAGCCAAACCATACCCAGTTTAGCGCTGTTTGGAATGTTGATTCCTATTTTAGGCATTGGGGTTAAACCCAGCTTAGTGGCACTAGTTTTATACTCTCTTTTACCTATTGTCAGAAACACCTACACAGGCTTGTGTGAAGTCGAACCTTCCATCCTAGAGACCTGTGAGATTCTTGGCATGAATAAACGTCAAATTCTTTTTAAGGTTCTACTGCCCATGTCTTTAGTGACCATTTCCGCAGGTTTAAGAACCAGCCTTGTCATCATTGTGGGTACTGCTACCATTGCTTCTTTTATTGGTGCGGGTGGGTTGGGTGACCCTATCTTTCAAGGCATCACTTCATTAAATAACCGCCTGATCCTCTTAGGGGCCTTACCTGCGGCGTCATTAGCCATTCTCTTAGACTTTTTACTGCACTATGGCACCCGTTTTTTACTCTCGCCAGGACTGAAACAAGATCGACCAAACATGACTTGAACCCACGACACCAACAAGATAGTTTTTGCTCATGGGCGAACACATTAAAGACATTCCATTACATTTGCATAAGTACATCGTCGAACAAAACTATGAACGTTACACATGGGAAGACCAAGAAGTGTGGCGCTTTATCATGCAGCAATTGAAGTCTTATCTTTCTGTGCACGCCCATCCTGCTTACGTCGAAGGGCTAAGTAAAACAGGAATCAGCACCGAAGAAATTCCTAAAATTACGGACATGGATAGCAAACTTAAAAAGTTTGGCTGGCGCGCCGTTCCCGTCAGCGGATTCATCCCCCCTGCCGCATTTATGGAGTTTCAATCCCTAAGCATCCTACCCATAGCTAGTGATATGAGAACAGTGGAGCACATTCTTTACACTCCCGCTCCTGATATTGTTCACGAAGCTGCGGGACATGCTCCGATTCTTATCGATCCTGATTTTTCGAGATATTTAAAAAGTTACGCGGAAGTGGCCAGTAAATCACTCTTGAGCTCCGAGGACTTGGCCCTTTATGAGGCCATTAGAAACTTAAGTGACATCAAAGAGGCACCTGGCAGCACAGACGAAGACATTAAAAAACACAATGATCATTTGAATCATGTCATCCAGTCGATGAGCTTTGTGTCTGAAGCCCAGCTTTTGGGACGTATGAATTGGTGGACCGCGGAGTATGGTCTTATTGGTCCCCTTGATCAGCCCAAAATATTTGGCGCAGGACTTTTATCCTCCATCGGTGAATCTCGTAATGCTTTAACTAAACCCAAAAAACTTCCTCTGACAGTCGGCTGTTTAAACTACAGCTATGATATCACCGAGCAACAACCGCAACTTTTTGTGACTCCTGATTTTGATAATCTCATCACTGTCCTAGATGAAATGTCAGAAACTCTGGCCTATAAGGTTGGCGGCAAAAAGGCTTTAGATAAAGCTTTACAAGCCAACACCGTGTGCACTGTGATCTTAGAGGGAGGGCTTAGCTATTCTGGGATTTTAGAAAAGTATCAAGGTGATGATAAAGGAGCTAGCTATCTGGGCTTTAAGGGCCCCGTACAAATCGCTAACGATGAGGGGTTTATTGAACTGATCGAAACTCCTTACTATGAAGTTACATTTAATGATCCTATTCCTGTGCCTTCTGTGCATGGTGGCCCTAGAGACTTTAAAAACTTTCCTATGATAGATGACTTTGTGGCATCACGAGTGCCCACAAAAAAACGCAGCGACTACGATTTGAAAAAATTTGCCTCTTACAAAGACTTGCGAGACTTACGACAACAAGGAAGTCAAAACCAGTGGAAGGACGAAGCTTTCCATCGTCTTTATGATGTCTATAACTCCGAACTTTCTAAAGAATGGCTCTTGGGACTTGGACTGCTTGAGGTGTTATTGCGCTATTCACCGTCATCCCAAGACCCTATTGTTCGCTTAACCCAAAATCTTAAATCTCAAACTCTGATATCAGAAGATGAAAAGACCTGCATTGAACTTGGATTTGAACTGTTTCGCAAAGAGGCTCTTTGTTAGTGCCCCCCAAAAAGCCCATAGTCCATAGTGTTTTAGTACGCACAAAAAATGCGGCTAACATTGGTTCTGCGGCACGTGCTACAGCCAATCTCTCCACAGATGGCAAGCTGATCCTGATCGGTGCCCGAACAAGCCTTAACAGTCAGTCCCGTAAGATGGCGGCAGGCGCACAAGACATTTTGGATCAGCACGAGGCTTATGAAAGTTGGGAAGACTTTTTAAACACTCATGCCTCAGGAATTCGTTTAGGGCTGTCGCGCCGTAGTGGTAAACAGCGCAAGCCGCTCTCGCTTCCCGACTCTCTACATCGCGCCCTCAGTGTGCCCGAGCATCACTCGGCTCATATCTATTTAGTTTTTGGACCCGAAGAGGATGGCCTAAGCACAGACGATCTGGATCACTGCCACATGACCTGCTTTTTACCTACTTACGGAAGTTTTAAGTCCCTCAACCTCGCGCAGGCCGTACTGCTGGCCCATTACGTGACCCAGCAGAACTTAGAGCAGCTCATCTTTAAAAAAGACGGATACTCACTTGGAACACTCCCGCAGTTTGAACAGCTCACCAGCCAAGGTAGCCCCTTATTTCCCGATCAAGCCTTTAAAGAGTATCTGAAGATGGTCCTTCCCCACACCCATGATCAAACTTTGAGCAACAGTTATGAGATTCTACGCCGAATGATTCTTCGAGCCACACCCACTCACAAAGAGCTTGAACTTTTCTCTTTAACGATAAAAAACTGTCTTGATCTTAAAACCAGAAGCATTGACGATACTACCATAGTTGGGAGTAAGACAGAGTGAGCACAAAGGGTCTAGGAATGAAAATGGGGATGAAGCTTTTAGGAGTTTCAGAACTTTTACGTATGTATAAAGACAACGAGCAAGAGATTGCTGAAAATGGGCCATGGACCACGGGCATTCGTCTGCTTAATCTTTCTATTAACGTTCATCCTGATCAGCTAAACCATATTCCCGCCGAAGGCCCTTTGGTGATCGTATCCAATCATCCTTTTGGGGGGGCAGATGGAATTGTGTTGTCCTACCTTGTGGAACAACGTCGCAAAGATTTAAAAGTATTTGTCACCAATATGCTTTCCGAACAGTTGCCAGCAGCCAAACCCTACTTTTTAGATGTGGAACTTTATGGTGACAGTCATCAACATAAAGCTAGAAACCAGCAAGCAGTGAGTGCGGCCATTGACTATGTCAAAAACGGAGGGGCTTTAGTCATTTTCCCTGCGGGTACTCCTGCACAGGCTCATACCCCTTTTGGTGAAGCCGAAGACTTGCCCTGGAAAACAGGAGCCGCAAAAATCATTCAAGAAAGTAAGGCCCCCGTGATTCCCGTATTTTTTGAGGGACAAAACAGTGTGTTCTTTCAAAGTGTAGGTATCTTTTTTTCCAGATTTAAATCTGCTCGCACACTGTTATTAGCCAAAGAGCTTTTAAACAAAAAGAATAAAGAAATTTCTGTACGCATCGGAAGCAAGATTCCTTTTAGTAATATCGAAAATTTTTCTCTGCACGAGACTTTAAAATTTTTGCGTGCTCGAGTTCATTTATTAAAACACGAAACACAACCCCGTGGCCCTTCACAAAAAGCCATGGCAAAGTTTAAAAGCACCATCCCTTATAAATTGCGCAAAAGCACAAAGGTTCATGACATCATTGAACCCATACCTACTCCCAAATTAAATAAGTTTTTAACCCAGTACGTAGAAGAAAATCCTGACGCTTTACTTATTGATTCTAAAAAATACAAAGTCTTCTTGTTAGATGGATCTAAGACCAGCGAAAGTTTTCTGATGGAGATTGGACGACTGCGCGAAGTCACCTTTCGCGCAGCAGGTGAGGGATCAGGTAAACGTTGTGATCTGGATGAGCATGACAGCATCTATCATCATCTGATTGTGTGGAACGATCAAAAACAATGGATATCTGGGTCGTATAGAATTGGACTGACCCCTTACGTCTTACCTAAACGTGGCGTGCGGGGATTTTACTGTCACCCGTTCTTTAACTTACAAGAGAGTTTTTTTAATAAACTGGGGGACGCTGTTGAGCTTGGGCGCTCTTTTGTCCGCAAAGAAGAGCAAAGCCAATGGATTTTATTCTTCTTATGGAAAGGCATTGCAAAGTTTCTTTTAGATAATCCAAACTACAAATATCTATTTGGCTCTGTAAGCATCAGTGATGAGTACAGCGAGAGATCAAGGGTTTTAATGGCGCGGTACTTTTATGATAAGACTGTCGATGATGAAGGTCTTAAAGAACTGGCTCACCCTGCCATACCTTTTGATTACGAGTCTAGCCTTACTGATGAAGAAATCCGTTTAATCTTAAATAACATCCAAGACGTTTCCGAGTTGTCCAAAATCATTTCTGATATCGAAGAGGACCACAAACACATCCCTGTTCTGGTTTATAGGTATGCAGAACTGGGCGCTAAGTACTTATGCTTTTCTGTAGACCCTGACTTTGGAAATACCCTTGACGGATTCATCACCGTCAAAATCAAAGACATCCCTCGCGAACAGATCAAAAAGTACTTGGCTGAAGAGCAGTTAGATCGGTTTTATCAAAGATAGTTAAGTCTTTACTTAGATACACATCTAAAGATGGTGATAATCTTTGAAAACTATTTTCTACAGAATTCTAGTAAAAGCTTACAGTCTCCATCATCTGCGGCCCTAAGGGCTACAATATACGCGCTACGAATCTCTTGATCTGACTTGTAAGAGCCCTCTTTACTTCCCCATGTGAAAGGCTTTTGATTATACTTATTCTGCAAAACTTCCGTCATAAGACGTGCATGTCGACCATTACCATTTGGAAAAGCATGAATAAAAACTAACTTGTGATGAAACCTGACACAAATTTCATCCATATTATAAGTTTTATGCTCAATCCAATAGGTGGTATTTTGAAATAAATTTTGAAGCTGCATTGCAATTTGCGATGAATCTACTCCAATGTTTTTATTAGTTTGTCTTTGTTGTCCTGCCCACGTCCAAACCTCACCAAACATTCTTTTATGCAAACCCATACAGAAAGAAACATTTAAACAGTCTCGATCTCGTCGGCTCAAAACCCATTTTGTGGCTGCAACAATATTTTTCTTCTCAAAAATATTTAACTCAGCTTGGGTATCAATAAAGTCTAACTTTAAACCATCTACTTCATCTGGATCTAAAGGAGTTGCCCCTTCTGGATCATCAATTTGAAAATTACTCAAAATCACTCTTTTTCTATTTATTGTTTACCAGTCCCCAAATTCTTGGGTCCATTTTTTGTTTCAACTCTTGCTTAAGCTTTTCAAGCTCTTTCTGTGAGTTTTTGGTACCTTGCAATTCTAATCGCATAGAGTGCTCAACATTATTTAGTATCTCACGAGCTACTTCTTCCGCTTTACGGTCAATGATGTCTTCCAAATTTGCATAACCATCCTTGGGTACAAAAGCGTAAACCAACTTACATTCCATTTTGTCCGCAACCCGTTCCAGCATTTCTAAAGTCACATTCTTTTTAGGTTCTCGCTTTTCAAGCTGGATGATAGATGACATGCTTACCCCCAGTAACTGAGCAAGCTGTCTGGAACTCATTCCAAGCGCATTTCTAATGGCTCTCACCCAGCCTGATGGAGGAGCTTTTAATTGTTTAAGCTCCACAGCTTTAAGTCTTTGGTCTAAAATGCTTCTATTTAGCTCTAAGTCTTTTTTATTCGTTTTCATACTTATATAATAATTTATATATTATCATTAATCAAATATTTGATCATATTTAGATTATTTATTATATCTGTTATGATCATTTATATATGATCATAACATTGGGGTTTATCCATATTTCTAGAGCTCTAATTAAGTAATAAGAGCTCAAGTTTATGTTAGTTAAATCCGCCAAATCGAATTAAAGTACAAGACAGACGCTCTCTAGAATCTAGCGTTGACAGGCTTGAAAAACCGCCACAAAACCTACGCTTCCAAAGCATCATCGTGAATGCATTCAATAGCATTAAAAAAAATTTTAATAGCGAAAGCATTCTGTGCAAAGTCTGCCTAGTTGTGCCAATGGCCTCTACGCCTTGGTTCTATTTTTTTAGTTCTTTGTGAGCTAAATATATATTCCATTCCTTTTAATTTCCCTTTTTTTAAATCTTCTTTAACAAAATCATAATCATGCAGTATCGATCTTAATTTTAAGACAGCTTTGCTTAATGTCTTTACCTCTGCCTAATATTAACAAAGTCTTTATATCTTCTACAAAAACATAATCATTTTAACTCTACATCTATCAGAAAATATATTGTATTTTATAATAAGAAATGTATTCACTCCGCAACAAAGAGGTGTTTGATGGATTTTTCATTTGGATTTAAAAACTATAAATGCTTTGGAGAGCAAATTAATTGGATTGAGTGGAAACCTATCACTGTACTAATTGGAAAGAATAACTCTGGAAAATCTTCTATTATTGAAATAATTCAACAACTGGTAGAAAACAAAAACTACACTCGTTTGATTGCAGAAAAGCACCACAAAAACTCAAATGGAAACGTAGCCGAACCAGAATTCTTTATTAGTCGAAAATTTGACAAACCAACATTAAGCCAAGCCTTTCCTCCAAGCGTCTCAGGCGGAGACATTGGCATGAATCATGGCAAATATGCTGATACATATGTCGGGAGTGAGTATAAATATAAGCTAATATCGAATGAGAAAGGTAATCTTTTAGAAATCCAAAAACAAGAGTCCCAAGCACAACCCTTTATGCCTGATCTAAGAACTTGGAACAGTTATAAACTTGCAATGGAACGTAGTTTATTATCACCATTAAGACACAAAAAATTTCATTGGATAATACCTGAAAGACAAATTATATCTGAAGAAAAAACAGAGCCTCCTATCATTTACGGAACTGGCAATGGTTTAACAAATGCCATTGAAATCTTTTTGAATCACAGAAACTATGATGAAAAAACAGTCAGCAAATACATCCTTTCAGGTCTTAATGCAATATTCAACCCAGACTATCATTTTACAAGAATTACTACAAAACACGAATCTAATAAATACGAGATCTTTCTTGAAGAAAATGGAAAGCTAATTTCTTTGAGCAATTTTGGCACAGGAATTAAAACTGTATTATTGGTTTTATCTATATTAAATTTAACCCCTATTTTAGAATGCTCTAATCCAAACGATTATGTGTACGTATTTGAGGAGCTCGAAAACAACCTGCACCCTCAACTATTAAGACGCGTTTTGAATTATATTTACACAAAAGCAAACGAACTGTCTTTTTCTGTGATTCTTACAACTCACTCAAATGTAACTATTGATTTTTTTAGCACAAAAGAGGTTTCGCAAATACTTCATGTACAAAACAAAGAGGGGGCATATTGTGTTAATAAAGTTCAAACTTTTTTTGACAGCAAAAACGTTTTAATTGATTTGGACATCAAACCCTCTGATTTATTACAAGCTAACGGTATTATTTGGGTCGAAGGACCAAGTGACAGGATTTTACTTAATAAATGGATTTCCGAATGGGGGAAAGATTATAACTTTAATGAAGGAACGCACTATCAAATTGTTTTCTACGGAGGAAGATTACTTAGCCATTTATCAGCTGAAGATTCAGAAGAAAATGATGATTTAATTAAAATGCTGAGAATTAATTCAAACGCAGCAATTTTGATTGATAGTGATAAAAAAATTGAATCTGACACACTCAACTCCACCAAGCAAAGAATCATTGATGAGTTTAACTCTTTTCAAGGCTTCACTTGGATAACAAAAGGTAAAGAAATCGAAAACTACTACCCTAAAGAGGTTGTGTTAAGAAAACTCTGCCTAAATGATATCCAAGACTACCATAACTTTGAACCCTTTTTTGCTAAGCTCAATACAGCTCAAGATAAACTGGGAGACAAGCTCAGTCGGCAAAAAACTAAGCTTGCAACCTCCCTTATTGAAAACTTTGATATAGATACATGGCGCAACGTAATGGATTTAGACAAAAGAATGACCAATTTAATTTCAGAAATTAAAAAGTGGAATAATTTATAACTGATGCATTCTTGATCTTAGCATTGTAATCAAAACTACAGTTTGTAATAAAAGTTTACTTAAACCATTTATTAAGATTTAAATACATCCTATATAAGACACAAAGCATTTTTGCGCACGACCAATTTTATAATAATATTTTGTCAGTATTAATTATTGCCAGTTTGACCTGCTCCCCAAAAGTTGAGCCAAAAAGTATGATAAACTAGGGCTTAAAAATGGGAGAAAGAAGATGCCACGAGGAAAAAGGATAAGGGCAGAAGAAATCGTATCAAAACTTCGCCAAGCAGAAGTGATGTTAGCAAAAGGTACAGCGCTAGAGCTAGTCTGCAAACAGTTAGAAATATCACCACAAAGTTATTATAGATGGCGCAAAGAATACGGTGGCCTTGAAATCGATCAAGCTAAGAAATGACCTCCTCCCCAAAAAGAAGGCCATGGGTATCTTTAGAAGCGTCGTGACAAGTGGTCCTTAAAGCCCTAAGGAGGATAAATGAAAAAAACAAGATACACAGAAGAACAGATCGTGCACGCCCTTCGCAGAGCCGAGTCTGGCGAACGAGCCAAGGAAGTTTGTCGTAGCCTAGGAATAACCGAGCAAACTTTTTATACATGGAAGAAGAAGTATGCAGGGTTAGGGATAAGTGAGCTACGCAAGCTAAAACAGCAAGAAGACGAGATTCGTCGTTTAAAGAACCTAGTAGCAGACCTCATGCTGGATAAACAAATGCTCCAAGAGGTGGTTCAAAAAAAGCTCTAAAACCTGCTAAGAGACGCGATCTTGGTCAGTGGTTGGTCAAGAATTTTCGCGTGAGCCATCGTAGAGTTTGCAGGTTATTGCGTCTGGCTCGGTCAACATATGACTATAAGAACCACCCTAGAGATGATCGTGCAGTTCGGGAAAAGATCATCAGCATAGCGCAATCAAGGCCACGTTATGGCTGTCCACGCATACATGTCTTACTTAGGCGTGAAGGCTGGAAGGTTAATCACAAAAGGGTTCATAGGATTTATAAGGAAGAGCAGTTATGGGTACGCACCAAGAAAGTTCGTCGCAGAAAATTTACAACTGAGCTAAGAGTTACACCTCCTACCCCGACCAATCTTAATCAAGTTTGGACAATGGATTTTGTGCATGACCAGTTGATTGATGGCCGTAAGATACGGATGTTAACCATAGTTGATAAGTTGAGTCGAGAAAGCCTAGCAATTGATTCTGGGTATGGCCTTAAATCAGAACAGGTTATAGAAACACTAGAGCGTTTAAAAATTTTCAGAGGAATTCCAGAGGTTATATGTGTAGACAATGGGAGTGAATTTACATCAAAAAAACTTGATCAGTGGGCTTATATAAATGAAGTAAAGTTACATTTTATTAGACCTGGAAAGCCTACAGAAAATGGGCACATAGAATCGTTTAACGGTAGACTTAGGGATGAGTTTTTAAATGCAAATCTCTTTTCAAGCCTTGAGGACTTCCAAAGAAAGGCGGAAAGATGGCGTATAGAATATAACAATTGGAGACCTCATTCATCAATAGGCAACTTGACACCAAGAGAATTTGCTAGGAGAAGAATGAATAAACAGACCGCTTGTTAATGCGTTGTCACTCAGAAAGATACTGGCTTTGTCGATGGGGATAGATCAGCTATGCAGATAGTCTCTTAGTATTTGGCTCATACTTCGGGGGCAGGTCACCGACGCCTGCCCCGTAAAAGACGAAACCTACAAAGTGGCCGAAAGGTACCAACTCGTCGTTTACGTTGTAGCCAACCAATACCTTAACGTTCCTATGAGCACTCGCATTCGTATGGAATGCGTGGAAGGGTCATTTGATGCTGCTGATGATTGGATTGTGGAAAAGATTGAGCGTGGCGATGTTTTGATCACCTCAGATATTCTTTTAGCTCAGCGATGTTTAGAAAAAGAGGTCTTTGTTCTCAACCCCAAAGGACACGAATTCACCCAAGATAATATTGGTGAAGCCATAAGTGGTCGTGAGCTAGCTGAACACCAAAGAAACTTAGGTCAGTCAGGTACTGGCCCAAGCCCCATGACTAAAGCTGACCGTTCGCAGTTTTTGTCAAAGCTAGATCAAGTAATACAAAAGGCAAAGCGTAAAAATACTTGATGGTTGATAAAATCAGCCTCAAATCTATAAAATAGGCAGCAAATATCCAGATCAAAGTCTAGTAAAAGTCTATATTTAAGACCTAATTCATTGAACATATAACCTATAATACTATCTTTAAAATGAGCCCAACTTCTATTAAAATAGGCCATTTATAACCTTATAATGCTTTATATTGATTTAGGTACTTAATTTAATCACAACATCTAGTAAATTTACCAAATAAGTTCTAGAAAAAATAAACTCTATCTTCTAGTATATTTTTATGTTAAGTTCTAGTAAATTTTCTCGATAAGTTCTAGAAAAGGGAGCCACAAAAGTGCCAAAGCAAAAGCCTCATGAAATTTTAGCTGAAGCTCTGACGCATGCAAAACAAGTCTCTGGAGAAAAAGGGGTGCTCAAGCACTCCGATCTTGAAAGTAAGTATATACAAGTTCTAAAAAAAGGTGGATGGCTTACCCCCATTATTAAAGGCTGGTACTTACTTAACAAACCTGAAGACACTGGCACTTCTACAGTTTGGTATGTGGGCTTTTGGTCCTTTCTTAAGGCTTATTTAGAGGATCGCCTAGGTAAAGACGGTTACTGCCTGTCTGCTGAGGCTTCTGTCTCTCTTCATACAGCCGAAGAGCACATCCATAAACAAATTACAGTGATCACAAAAAAGAATACTAATCAAACTATAGATCTACCTTTCGGAACATCACTTCTTCTTTATACCGATACAAAAAACTTTCCACAAAGCATTCAAGATCTTAGCGGATTAAGCGTTATGCCCCTGCCACTAGCACTATGCAGGCTATCACCCGCGTACTTTCAGACAAAACCTTTAAACGTTGAGATCGCCTTACGAAGCTTAAGCTCAGTTTCTGAAGTGTCACGAATTTTTCTTGATAATGGCCTTGTCACAAGTGCATCACGGTTAGCTGGAGCATTTGAAGCTTTGGGAGATCAAAAAGCCGCAAAACAAATTATTGATGACATGGACGCCGCTGGTTATGCCGTCGAAAGCCAAAATCCTTTTGAAAGATACACTTCTTTGTTTACTAACTCTACCAGAATACGCTCACCTTATGTTGGAAGAATTCAAGCGCTTTGGAAAAAAATGCGTCTTGATATAATAGATATCTTACCTCCGCCGCCTGGGTTGGTGCCACGTGAAAACAAAAACTTTGTCCACATCATTGAAGAACGATACATACAAGATGCATATCACTCTTTATCCATTGAAGGGTATGAAGTTAGTGAAGAGCTGATTGAAAAGATTCAATCAGGAAATTGGAGCCCTGACTCCAACGCTAGTGATTTGAATCATAAAAATGCTATGGCCGCCAAAGGTTACTACGAATCCTTCATTCAAGTTCTTGATAGCATTAAAAAAATCTTAAGAAAAGATAAGTCTGCCAGTGAAGTTTTTTATGAAGATTTGCAAGATTGGTATCGCGCCTTATTTTCCCCAAGTGTGCAAGCAGGTATTATTAAAGCAGCAGACCTGGCAGGTTACAGAAACGCTCCCGTATATATTAAAAATGCCCGACATGTGCCACCCAGATCTGAAGCTGTAACCGATGCCATGGAAGCCCTGTTTTCTCTTATTAAAGACGAAGAGCACGAAGGTGTTAAAGCTATTCTAGGTCATTTTATTTTTGTTTATATTCATCCTTACATGGATGGTAACGGACGTATTGCAAGATTTTTAATGAACCTTATGCTGACCTCAGGTGGCTACGACTGGACCATTATTCGCACGGAAAGCAGGAATAAGTACATGGCTGCCTTAGATGCTGCATCTTCTGATGGTGACATTAAACCCTTTGCGAAATTGGTGGCACAAGAAATGGAGCACTGGAAGGATCAGGGCAGCTAAAAGCTCTCTAGCTATGACATCTCTAAAGATTTGCTGTGTACAGTTTTGTGAGAGAATCGCCGCAGTAAGGAAGCTTTGTATAGATTGAACTTTTTTAACAAAATTATACCTGATCAGGTATAATTTTTTGTTTTAGGAATTTTTCGTACCCTATCGGGTATAATAACTAGACTTTTTAATTAAATTATACCCAATAGGGTATGATTTTGGTCTTTAACATTAGGAAGTGCGCGGCTGTCAATCTACGGAGTAGTGTCAGCTTTCTCTATTTTCTCAAGTTCATTATCCCAACTGGCTCTGCTGGAATAAAAGATGTGCGACTTCGGTTTGAGAGTCACCTCTGAGTCTAGGCTGCCAGCAGGAACTACCAAGAGATTTCCTTGCATTTGTACGCTGGGCATTGCTGACCCGCAGTTTTGACAGAAAGCTTTAGCGTGTCTTGTCCCAGACAGATTATAGTTGCGCACCTGCTCTTCGCCCTGAACCCACTTCAATTTGGCGGCGGTTGAAAATAAGTTTGCGGCATGAGCCGATCCCGTGTCCTTTTGGCAAAAGTGGCAATGGCACAGATAGAAACTTTCAAATTCACCCATCACTTCAAATTTGATCTGCCCACATAAACACGAACCCTTCATTTTTTACCTCTGGCGAATACGTACACCTATATCAGGGTACAATATAAATAATTTCACTGTTTTAAAAAACTTAAATACAATCTTAAACACAGAAAGTTTAATCTTTATTCCTTTTAAAAATTTGGGTGCGATATAGATGTAGATTTCATTCCACAAGTTTTGTTCGTACATATCTTTTAAAATATCCGCTCCACCTTCAACAAAGACAGAGTGGATGTTATGACCTACACGCAACTGTTTCATGGCTTCAGCAAGGTTGAGCTGTCCTTTTGAGTCACGGCCTACAAATATTAAATTTCCAGAGAAACCCTTACACTTCTCCTGGTCTTTGAGTTCCTGGTCGGTGATTAAAAATAAATTCTGCGGAGAATGGACGCTAAAAATATTATGTTTCGCCCTTTGCTCCAAGACTCTTAAACGGGAATCCACAATCGCCACCTTGTTGTCTTTTTGGATCTGCCCCAAGCGCACATTTAACGATGGATTATCTTGTAAGATGGTTTTGTATCCCACTAAAGTCACATCATGGGTGGCACGCAGATGATGAGTGTGCTCTTGTGCTTTTTTTCCAGAAATCAAAAGGCGTTTATAAGGACTACCTATTACACCATTTAAACTTTGGGCCCATTTAAGAGTGATAAAGGGTCTTTGATGTTGAATGGCAAAAAAGAATTCTTTATTCAAATTTTGGCTTTCATTCACGATAGCTTGAACACGTTTTTGTGATTGAGGGTGGGTTTGCCATTCTAAAAATATCTTTTCCCATTCAGGATTCCATTCCTTGCCCACTCTCGATGGGGAAGAGGATAAAATGTCTTCTATAAAAATGGTCTTTTGACCTGCCTGTTGTAAAATCTCAAACCCTTGTCCACACACTAAGGGGTTGGGATCTTTCACTAAGGCTATAACAGCTTCAATGGGGTACTGAGCTAATGTCTTCGCACACGAAGGGGTTTTCCCTTCATGGGCACACGGCTCGAGAGTGACAATCACATACGCCCCTTGCAACTGCTTCATCGGGTCTTGCAGTTGCTTAAGGGCGTTCACCTCGGCATGGGCCTCACCATATTTTTCGTGAAAGCCTTCGGCAATCTTTTTACCTTGAGCATCAAGGATCACACATCCCACACAAGGGTTCGGTGAAACATACCCCAAACCTTTTTTGGAAAGGTCCACAGCCTCTTGCAGGTGCTTTATCAAATCCTGTGCATTCAAATTTTAAGGCCTTTCCTATTCTATCCAAGACTTCCAGTAGTTCGTCACCTCAATGCCGCTCATCTGATCGTCACGTTTAAGGGGCCAACGTGAATCAATCATCACCGCATATTCATTGGTCTCTGTTTTGCCATCAATATTTTTACGGGCTTTAGGATGAGGTCCGTGAGGAAAACCTGCGGGGTGAAAGCTTAACATTCCTGCATGTAGATTATCACGACTGAAAAAATCACCATCGTGATAAAATAAAATTTCATCATAGTCGATGTTCTGATGATAAAAAGGAACCTTTAGAGCATCTTGATCTGTCTCAAGTGGACGAGGCAAGAAAGAGCATACAATAAAATCACGCGCTACAAATGTAGAGTGAGCACTGGGTGGCAAATGCGCACGATGGCTCATCAAGGGCATAATGTCATTCATGCTTAAGGTATAAGGGAATAAATCTCCTTTCCAACCTACAATATCAAAAATACCTTCGGTGTATTCAAACTCCGTGAGTTCATCACTGTGTTTCACTTGGATTTTCAAAACATCTCTTTTTGAAGACTCTAACGAGTGATGCAACTTATCTAGATCAGGTTTAATGATCGCTTGTGAATCATAAAGAGCATTTCGGCCTGTGATCCCACGCGCAGGCTCCTCGTAGTGGCTGTTACGACTTTCAATGATTAAAAACTGGGTGGCCCTTTGAGGAACAAAGTAGTGGGTCAGACATTTAGGAACAACAATGTAAGTCCCCTTTTCATAATTTAATAAACCATACTCAGTCCAGACTTCGCCTTCACCTTCATGGCAAAAATAAATAGTGTCTCCATCGGCATTTCTAAATGCACTTTCAAAAAATCCTGGCTCCAGTTTGGTGAAGTAAATGGTCATAGCTTGGTTATAAAACATGCGATGCCACTTGTTTGCGGCTTTGAGTTCACAAGTGTCAAACATTCTCGGTTTTAAGGGGCCATTGATGTTGACCCATCTCGTGCTTGGTTTTTTGCGAATCAAATGTGAAACCAAACCAAAAAAACCTTTCAATCCTTGCTCTTCTTCAAAATGCCCTTCTGGAATGGCTTTATGGGCCTGTTTTGTAGGTCGCCCTTGGAAATAATGATGCATACTTCACCCCTTTTTGATCCTTCTTTTTAATCATAGAATCTGGCAAAGAACAAGCCGCCAGCCCGCCCTAGCCTATAGGTAAAGTCATGATATTGTTGGATTTTTTATAAGGACTCAGTTTTTCTTTGCTCTTCCATGCCCTCTAAGATAACTCTTTATAAGAACATGGAAAACTTTGACTCCCCATCTTTTTTAAATCGTGAACTGGCTTGGCTCTACTTCAACGACCGCGTGCTGCAACAGGCCGAGGACTCTAAAATTCCTCTGCTTGAGCGTCTTCGCTTTTTAGGAATCTTTCATTCCAATCTCGACGAATTCTTTATGAAACGCATCTCTATCCCCAGAGCCGAGGCCATGTACCATAAAGATAAAGACAAAACCAACCTTTACCAAGACATTCATAGCATGGTCCAAAAACTCTTTGACCGAGCCAGCACATGCTTTACCAAAGACCTTGTTCCAGAGCTAAAAAAAGAGCGCGTCGAGTTTTTGAAATGGTCAGACCTCAACCAAACTGAACGCGAAGGATTTACCCGTTACTTTGAAACTCACATTTTACCCGCACTCACTCCACTTGCTGTAGATCCAGGGCACCCCTTCCCTCATATCTCAAGCCTTACAACATCTATGGCCTTTAAACTTTATCACCCCAGCACCAACACCCATACCTTTGCTCGTGTGAAGGTGCCCACCATGCTGCCAGATTTTTTTCCTGTACCTAGAAAAAATGGACAGCATTGGATTCATGTAAATGAAATCATAAGAGAGTTGATCTCAGCACTCTTTCCCATGTCAAAAATTGAATCGACATTATTTTTTCGAGTCACTCGAAATATAGAGTTTGAACGCGAAGAGGAAGAGGCCACTGACATTTTAGAAATGATCTCTGAAGAGCTTAAAGAAAGACGCTTTGGACACACAGTCAAATTAGAATGTGAACCTCACCCTGATCCATGGATTTTAAATGTTTTGAAATCCGAATTGGAAGTGAACGATTTGGACATTTATTATATGCAATCCCCTTTGATCAACTTTCAAGAGCTGGACCATATTTATGAAGAAGGAAAAGCCAACCTGAAGTTTCCTCCATGGACTCCACTCATACCTCAGCAATTTAAAAATCAACCCAGTTTTTCTGGTGGCCTGTTTAAATTGATTGATGAAGGGGACATTTTACTCCACCACCCTTACGAAAACTACACCCATACGGTGGAGCGTTTTATTATTGAAGCCGCTCAAGACCCTGATGTTATTGGAATTAAACTTTCTTTATATCGAACCAACAAAGACAGTCGTCTGGTCAAAGCTCTGATCAATGCCACTGAAAACGGTAAAGAAGTCGTGTGCGTGATTGAACTTAAAGCTCGTTTTGATGAGGCCAATAACATCAGTTGGGCCAATAAACTTGAAGATGCTGGAGCTCATATCATTTATGGTATGGTGGGACTTAAAACCCATTGTAAAATTGCACTGGTCACCCGAAAAGTGCCACAAGGATTAAAATGTTACGCCCATATTGGCAGTGGGAATTACAACGCCGTCACCTCTGCCTTTTATACTGATATCGGTCTGATGACTTCACGGCCTGCCATTACAGATGATGTTGTTCAGGTTTTTAATTATCTTACGGGTAAAACAGAGCCACAAAAATTTAATAAACTTTTAGTGGCTCCATTTAATCTTCGTACACAAATTCTAGCTCTCATTCAAAACGAAATTGCGAACCATAAAAAAGGTCTGCCCGCAGGGATCACTGTAAAACTGAATAATCTAGAAGATAAAAAGATCTCTGAGGCTCTATACTTTGCCGCCTCACAAGGTGTGAAGATCAACCTGGCCGTAAGAAGCATCTGTGTTTTAAAACCCGAAGATGAACGCGTGAAAAAAAATATTCGTATTATTTCTGTCGTGGACCAATTCTTGGAACATTCTCGAATCTACCACTTTCGTAATGGCCAAAAGCATGACATTGAGGGACTGTATTATATTGGCTCTGCCGATTGGATGACCCGAAACTTTGATCGCCGAGTCGAAGTGCTCACGCCCATCGAACCTCTAGAACTTAAAAAAATCTGCCATCAAGTTTTAGAACTGACCTTTGCCGACAACACGCAAAGCTGGGAGATGAAACCCAACGGACAATACTCTCGTATTCGTCGCGACAAAAAACGCGCTGTTAATTTTCAATTGGAACTTAAACGTTTATACTCTGAACTTTACGGCAACCAAGGAGACGCATGATTTTAGCTGCCATTGATATAGGTTCTAATGCCATTAGAGCCGTTCTAGTCAAAGACAAGATGCTCGACTCAAATGACAAACAGAACCTTATCATCAAAAAACGGTTTTCCCTTCGTCTGGGCACAGATGTTTTTCAAACTGGATACATCAGCGACGAAAAAAAACAGCAGCTATTTTTAGTATTTAAGGAGATAAAAAACTACTTTTACCAGTACAAAGTCTCTGATTACAAAATAAATGCGACCAGCGCCTTTCGAGATGCTAAAAATGGAAAAGCCATTGCACAAGAAATCAAACGAGAATTTGGACTTAAGGTCGATATTATTGATGGTTCCGAAGAAGCTCGCATCATCTGCCAAAGTCTCTTAAGAAGAAACCTGATCCCTAATAACAAATCCACTTTGCTTATGGACATTGGCGGAGGAAGTTTAGAAATTTCTATTCTCTCTGAAGGTAAGCTGACTTTTTCTAAAAGCGTTAACGTAGGAACCTTAAGGTTTATTAACGATATCCTATCTGGACAGTTAACTCGAGATTATTTCAAACAGTTAGATTTGATTGATGAGATCTTTATTGATTCCCCTCGCCCAAAAGGCAATTGTATTATTTTAGGTACTGGAGGAAATTTTAGACGCATCCAAAGAGTGAAATCCGTACTCCTAGATAAACCCAATGAGGCCGCAATCAAAAGAGAAGAGGTCCCAGTGCTTATTGGCATGCTTATGGATATTCATCTTCATTCTTATGCCAAGGTTTTAAAAATTAAACACGAACACTCTTCTTTGGTGATTCCTGCTCTTTTGATCATCCAACGGCTTATGCACTACTGGCCCGCTAGCGAAGTGATCGTTCCCAAAATCAGTTTAAATCATGGAATCATCGACGAACTTTTGATTAAGCATCGCTTACTTAAATCCTAAACATCTTCCCTCAGATATTCCATATTTTGCATTGGCAATACTAATTCAGAAATTTCTGACCAGTATTCTCCATCTTCTCGATTACACTCGGGATATTATTCAGATATTTATTCTGGTGCTAGAAACTCAGGCCTTAGAGTGTTGTGGGGTAGCTGATCGCGCCTACTAAATCATGCTGCTGATCCATAAAGGCAAAAGTTTTAATGGCCTGTTTTTTATAGTGGCTTAAAACCTTATAGTAAAATACCCCTTCGCTGAGATGCACCTCTTGATTTGAAATTTCTAAGGACGTGATCTTCTCTATGGTTTTAAGTTTAATTTCGGTGATTTGTCCTTCAGTCTTTCTTAGAGCCTTGTACGCAGACTCTTTGGTACTCCAAAAGATCGCACGATCTTCGATATAGTCTTCCAGTAATGCCAGCTCTGTTTCATCGCAGGTGCGTTTGACTAGAGGATGACTGACACGTTTCCACTGCTCGAGATCAAACCCAATTGGGCGATCACTCACCACATAGCCCCCATACACAGGGCAATGACTGATGGACACATTTTGACCTAAATTTTTAGGCACTTCATCAAGGTTCAATAAAGCAGGATGCTGAAAACGTTTATATAAGTCTTTTCGCAATAACAAACGATTATCTGTATAAATAGAACTCCATTTCCTTTCAATTTTTAAGGACAAACTGGGGTCTTGGGTCTCTGTGATCCATTTGCAAAACATCTCTGTGACTTCTGACACTTCCATGATCTTACCTTAAATTTGGAGATATAAATCTCTCTGGCCAGGTCACGGGTTTTCCATCTGTGATCTTCATCATCCGATCTAAAGAAAGCAAAGCCAACTCGTAGAGTTCAGGTTTGATTGCAATCTGCGGCTTTAAATCGCGCAGGCAATTTCTAATTTTTTCTAAAGTGTTGAGTTTCATATAAGGACATTCATTGCACGCGCAATGGCCTTGAAAAGGGGCTTGGATCAGTTCTGCCTGTGGGCTTTGCTTTTGCATCTCGTGAAAGATTCCCACCTCAGTGGCAATAATGAACTTCCCGTTGGGATTATTTTTTACCTCTTGTAAAATGCGTGATGTAGAACCAATCACATCTGCATGCAACAGCACTTGCTCATCACACTCTGGATGTGCCAGCACAAGAGCGTCGGGATGTTCAGCTTTAAGTTCAAAAAGTTTTTGCGCTGAAAAAAGCACATGCACCTGACAAGTCCCAGGCCACAAAACCATGTCTCGCCCTGTTTTTCTTTGTAAGTAGCCACCTAAGTTACGGTCAGGGCCAAATAAAATTTGGCGGTCTTTGGGAATAGCCGCAATGATTTTTTCTGCATTACTTGAAGTGCACACTACATCACTTAGGGCTTTCACCTCAGCACTGCAATTCACATAAGACACACAAATGGCTTCAGGATGATCTTCACGCCACTTTTGATAGTCTTTATAAGGGGAGGAGTCTACAAGAGAGCATCCCGCATTCATATCTGGCACGAGTACAGCCTTTTCTGGAGACAGCAGCTTCACGCTTTCTGCCATAAAGGTCACACCCGCCATAACTACAACAGGATTGTCTATTTTTTTTCCTATCTGTGCCAGAAAAAGGCTGTCCCCAATATGATCAGCAATGTCTTGAATGTCGCCCTCTTCATAGTAGTGGCATAAAATGGCCGCATTATGTTTTTCCCGAAGTTCATTTATTTCTGCAACGAGTTCGGTTTTAAGTGCCATCCCTATATCCGTCCACTTTTTAAAGAAGCGATAATAGATTTTGAAACTGTTTTTAAAGATTCAAAAACCCCAACCCCAATATGGGCTTGTGCTTCGAAATCAGGGCAACCATATTTATTTAACTTCAATTTAAGTTCTCGTAAATCTTCTGCCGTGGGAAGGTCACGCTTATTGTATTGGATGACCATGGGAACTTTACGAATGTCCACCCCTTGTTGAGCCAAATTCTTCTGTAAGCTTTGCATGGAAGCCATATTTTCTTCCATACGCTCAGCCTGAGAGTCTGCCACAAAAATGACTCCATCTAGGCCCTTAAGGATCAAACGACGACTGGCCTCATAAACCACCTGTCCTGGGACCGTATAAAGATGCAGGCGCAACTTATAACCACGAATGGTTCCGATCTCTATAGGAAGAAAGTCAAAAAACAAAGTCCGTTCTGTGGATGTAGGAAGCGTAAAAAGTTCCGATTTATTTTTGCCTTGAATCTCCTGATAGATCCACTGCATATTTGTGGTTTTGCCAGAAAGAGACGGACCGTAGTACACGATCTTGCAGTGAATCTCTTTTGTGTTCAAGTTTACAAATGACATCGTTGTATTTTACCCTTTTCTAATGTTCCACTTAGTAGCGAATACGGTTTTGCAAAGCTCGTCCTAAAGTTCGATGGTCGACAAAGTCTAAGTCACCACCGATGGGTACCCCTTGTGCTAAACGTGAAACCTTAGCTCCTCTTTTAACCAACTCTTTAGATAAATACAAAGACGTTGTGTCTCCCTCAAGGTCGGCGTCTAAAGCCAAGATCACCTCAAGGTCTTTTTCTCCCTGATCCATCAAATCAGAAACTTTGAATAATAATTCCGCAATTTTAATTTGCTCAGGTCCAATGCCTTCCAGTGGAGCAATCACTCCATGCAAAACATGGTAAGAGCCATTAAAAACACCACTGGACTCGATACGATCAATGTCCATAGGACTTTCTACGACACATATTAAATTTTTCTGGCGGTCAGGCTGCTGGCAATAGTAGCACAGGTCCTCTTCCGTATAAGCGTAACAATGAGAGCAAAGATGGATCTTTTCTTTGATGTCCTTTAAGGCCTCACGTAAAGACCCAATCTCTTCATCGTTAAACTTTAAAAAACTAATAGCCATCCTTTGTGCAGATTTAGGGCCTACACCAGGAAGTTTTGCCAATTCTTGAATGAGTTTCTGCAAAGATGGAACTTTTAAAGACATGAACTACATTCCTGGAATGCTTAAGCCACCAGTCAGTTTATCAGATGCCTTTTGATATTCATCTTTAGCGGTTTTTAAGGCTTCATTCGTGGCGCTGACAATCATGTCTTGAAGCATCTCTGCATCACCTGCTTCAAAAACATCTTTGTTGATCTTAACTTCTTTGACCAGACTATTGCCACTGACAATCACTTCAACAGCTCCGCCGCCTGACGTGGCCGAAAATTCTTTAGTCGCAAATTCCTCTTGTAGCTTCTTCATGCGATTTTGCAGTTGATTAGCCTGTTTCATAAGCTGCTGCATTCCACCGAAACCTTTCATGATTCATACTCCTTCACTGATATGATTTCTACATTCTTAAATGTCTTTTTTAGATTTTGGACCACTTCACTCTCTTCCACTTGACGTCGAATGGCCTCTTCCTGTTTGCGCTTTAACTCAGCGGTCTCTTTAGCCAATGTACTCACCGTAACAGATGACTCTTTCGGTTGGGTTGGCACAACCTGTCCTTGTTGCTTTGCTATCAATTCACTGTCGGCGATGATTTTAAACTGATAACTTGGACCCAAGAAGGTGCGCACATAATTGCTGACTAGTTTTTGAAATTCAGCCTTTGCAATATCCTCTTGAATAAATGTTAATTTTTCTGGTGCAGAAATTTCGATGGAATCTTCAGACAAAAGGTAGTGACAGTTCTTAAGAACTTCCCCCACTTTGACATTCAATCTTTGAATCTTTTCAACAAAGCCATTCCATTTCTTCTGCTCTTCTGTCGCCTGAGGCATGATGGTTTGCACACCTTTAGTCACTTCCACAGCCGAACCTATGTGTCCTTTTGGAGCGTAAGCCTCGTGCTGTCTGGGCATCTCCGTCATTTCAGTATTTGCAAATACTCTTGATACAGATGTCGTTTTGGGCCTTGCGGGCTTTTTTGAAGCGTGAGGAGATCCTGAGGGTGCAGATGACTGCGGTTGAGAGGCTAAAGCGATTCTTTTAGTCTCAACTTTAAGCTTCAACGCTGCCTCTTGACGGTAAGTCACCTTGCCTGATGCTGTTCCACCCTCAGTGACAGAGGCTACCGCTGTCGACATAGGTGACGACACACCTGATACCGATGGCGCACCTAAAGCCTGCCCCGTGGGACTTGAAAACATTTTATCTACATCAACGACTTGTCTATATAAACACAGTTTCAGTACACCCACCTCTAAGACCGTCTTTTGGTCTTGAGTACGGTACAAGTCTTGAGTCAGCTTTAACATCATATCAAACAACAAATGAATGTGCGCCTCTGAAATGTTTTGAGCCAACTTAGTCAGAATTTCTATTTCCGCTTCGGGCAGGTCCACATAATTTTTTGCAGCCTTTGATGTCTTCACAATCAATAAGTTTTTAAATTCTTCTAATACATCTTCGGCTACGATATTGATATCCGTACCTGAACTGAAAATGCTCTCCAAAGCGCCCATCACTGTGTCTGTCGAGCCACCCACTACACTCTCTAAAATCTGAGTCAACAAACGTCGGTCCGTAAGCCCCAAAGACTCTCTGACATTGTCATAGGTGAGATTCTTATTGGAGTAAGTGATGACCTGATCTAAAAAGCTCAGACTGTCACGCACAGACCCCTGTCCTTGACGAGCAATCGACCAAAGAGCTTCTTTTTCAAAACTCACTCCCTCTTCGGTGCAAATTCTTTCTAAATATTCTGCCATGTCTTGAATGGAGATCTTACGAAAATCAAAACGATGACAGCGCGACAGAATGGTCTTTGGGATTTTGTGAACCTCTGTTGTCGCTAAGATAAAAACCACATGATCTGGTGGCTCTTCTAAAGTTTTAAGTAAGGCATTAAAGGCACTGATAGACAGCATGTGCACTTCGTCGATGATGTAAACTTTTTTATCCCCAGAAGAGGGGCGAAAGCTGACTGAGTCACGCAGTTCACGAATGGAATCCACACCATTGTTACTGGCTCCGTCAATTTCGATCACATCCAAACTTCGACCCGCAGAAATGTCCACACAGTCACTGCACGTGCCACAAGGAACAAAATCCTTGAGGTGAGAACATCGCAAAGACTTCGCCAAAATCCTAGCTGTCGAGGTTTTGCCCGTTCCGCGAGGTCCCGTAAAAAGAATAGCCTGCGGTAAACGCCCTGACTTCAGAGCATTTTGTAGGGTCTGGCTGATATGCTTTTGCCCTATCATATTTTGGAAGTTTTGCGGCCTCCATTTAAGGGCGATCACCTGATATGACATAGACGTAAAGTTATACCTAAAAAGTCTGTTGTGCGCACGATATTAAGCCGCATCACTAAAGATAAATCCCGATATTTGCACAAAAAAATACCAGGCACCCCACGTCACATAAATTCAAGGCGACCGCTGCTTCCTTCCGGACCTGACGGGGTTAGCCAAGACTTTATTGCGTGGGACCTGGCAAGAGCAATCTAGACGATACAAGGCGAAAGAACAAGGCTGAGGCAGAATGACCAAATTCGTTTTTTGCTACGCATTATCTCCATGAAATCTCTGATTATTTATTCAACATAAATTTTTAAACCGAGCGCATTATCCTGCCTTTGGTTTTGCACCCTTCTTCAGAGCAGACTAAAATGTTCTTATGCCTCGCTCTGCCGCACTTAAAAAAAAATCATCTCAAGGCGAATTCTTTAAAGACATACAGCTCAGTCTGTTCGAGTTTTTAAAACGTGATCCCCTAGCGAAGTTTAAAGGTAAGAACCTTGAAGGGCCTTTGAAGTATTTAAAACCTTCACCGCCACCTCTCCCTATGCCTTCACCATCCTCTTCCCACCATGTAAACGAACACGGGCACATACTACCAACAAAGAGAAACCCAAACAGCGTAGGACAAGATGCAGACACCTCATCAACTGCATTCCAAAACCAAACTGAGCAAGCAGCAGATGCCCCACTCATACTTGGCTTTACCACGATCATCGAACGTAAACCTTATTTACGATATTTACGTTTTTGTCTTAAACCTAATGGCGTACTCCACATCACAGCACCTAAAAATCGCCCTTTGACCATGATTGAACAAGAGGTTTCAGAGTATAAAGACTGGGTTTTAAAAAAACATCACGAATACGAAAAGATCAGACAAAGAGCACCTGCCTTAAGATGGCAAACTGGACAGGCCTTTCCCTACCTAGGCGAATCTTACTTTTTAAAGTTGGAGCCCTTTACAGGGCACCGCCCTTTGATCCAATTTGACTTAGATCAGCTGCACTATTTTTATCCTGAAACTTGGGACACTAAACCCCTGCAAGAGAAGTCCATGCTCTTGCGACAGGCCCTTTTAAAATTTTACAAAGAGAAAGCTGTTTTAGAAATTCATGCTCGCACCAGAAAATGGTCCGAGGCCATGAACCTCTTTCCCAAACATTTATCATTTAGAAACCAGAAAACACGGTGGGGAAGCTGTTCTAGTGAGGGAAAGATCAGTTTCAATTGGCGACTGATTGCCTATGCGCCTGAGCTGATGGACTATATCATCATTCATGAGTTAGCCCATTTGAAACACCAGGACCACAGCGCGCGATTTTGGAGTCTGGTGGAAAGGTTTTGTCCTCAATATGACCTTTGTCGGAAAAGCTTACGTCACCAGCAGTACGACGCCGACTTCTTGGCCGCAGAGTCAGAACTGTATCTCGAAAATCCAATTTTAGTCGATTCCAATGCAATAAGGACTTTAACCCTTTCACCCATCAAGGAAGATCAATTATGACCACAAATCCAACTCCTCTTGCTTTTCCGCATCTTGCAAATTACGTCAACTACCGCGACTTTTTAGCCGATTTTCTAAACTACAAACGTTCGCAAAAGATCGGACTTAGAAAATACAGCTATTCCGACTTTGCCGCCGCCGCCAATTTGAAAAGTCCACAGTATTTAAAGCTTGTCATTGAAAATAAACGTAACCTTTCTGACGATGGGATCGAAAAATTCTCTAAAGCTCTTGGGTTTTCTAAAAAAGATTCCGAGCATTTTTCCTGTTTAGTCAAATACAACCAAGCCACAGCCCCCAAAGAGCGTTATCACTTTTTACAAAAACTTTCTCTGCATAGATCTGAACATGTGCAAGAGCTCAAATCTCCGCACTGGCTTAAGGTTATTGTATATTCCATTTGTGATGGCATGGGTGGAGCTTACTCACTTAATGACCTACAAAAGTTATTAAAGAATCGTTGTAAGATCCAAGATTTACAAAATTGTTTGGATGAAATGGTCGAAGAAAAAACTCTACAGATCATCCATAGCAGCTCACCTGAAACCCATCTTTATCAAAAGACCGAAGGACAAAATCCACTCTCTAATGATATCCCGTTAGAGATCATTAAACAGATTCAATCTGATTTGTTATTCTTAGGTTTAGAATCTCTATTTATTGATGATCCGAGCCAACGCGATCTGGGTAGCTTTTCTATCGCACTGACACAGAAAGAGTTTGAAATGGTAAAATTTGAAATCCGAAAATTTCGCAAGAACCTTCTCAAAGACCTTTTGATTTTAAGAGAGAAAGACCATGGGGATCGTGTGTATCAAGTGCAGTTTCAAGTCTTCCCCGTCACCGAGAAGACTCCTCGCAAACAAGCCAAAAAAAATGCCACACCAGAAGTAAATAAAGAGCTTCCTGCCCTATAAACCATGAATTATTTTCATGACTTGGCTTTTAGGGAGGCGAATTATTGTCATCAACTCACTTCTAAGCCATAACACACCTTGTAATGCTTCACCATCACAAGGCTTCACGTGAGCACGCTATGGGGTTGCGCTTTTAATTTTACGGAGGAGATTTAAATATGCACCTGCAAGTGATCTTAGGATTCCTTATTGTTTTGCTATACTCTTCGGTTCAAAAAGCCTATGCCGTTTCTTATTCTATGGAACAAGAAACAAATAAATTCATTTGTGTTTATGAAAAGCACTCCAAATGGCACCTAGAAATCGACTTCGCCTCTGGGGTGATGTACTCCTACGAACTTTATCGAGACCGACAGACGCTAGAATATCAAACCTATTCCCGCCTTGAAGAAGACCATGTTTACGAATTTAAATCTGTCGATTTCACTGAAAATAACAGCTCTGCTTATCTTGCCTACTTTAATCCGCAAAAATTAGTAGTCACGATCATACAGGCTAACACTAAACCAGGTGAAGAGATTAAATCCTACCAATTTAAATGTGCTGCAGAAACAAGACATTTACTCTTGATTCAATAACTAGAGACATTGACTTAACTGAAACGTCATTGCTTTATTGCGGAAAATACACGGTAAATTCGTCAGGGCTTTTCCAAGTCAAACGCAAAAGAAATTGCTGAAATTCTTTTTGATGGTGATCCACGTAAGAGTGAACTTTGCTGTTTAAGTATAAAAAATTAAAAGATCTAAGAAAAACAACACTCCCATCCTTTTTGTGACCTATTTCTGCTTTTATAAATTCATAAAAAGGATACTTATCAACATCAGGAAACACTTTGGCTTGAATATCCAAGCGCTCATTATTCCCAAAAAGAAGATGCCCCATAAATTTTTGAATTTTATTTTCCACACATTGACCTTTGTGGTTAAGATAAATTTCAAACCCAAAAGCTTGGCTTGCGGCCTTCACATGATGTGTCCCTATTTTGATCTCATACCCTTGAGGGATTTCGACTCTAATCCCTTTTTCAAGATTAGCTTCTTTAGAAACTGAACGATAAAAAACTTCAAAATGTGGAATGAACGCCAAACCTTCTGCTAAAATCAAACCCCAGCCTGTATGTTTTGGCAAAATGTCCTTTATGATTTTTTCTTCCAAAGAGACTGGTAGGCACTTTCTAAAGTCTTCGTTGTAACTTAAAAAATCTTTTAGCAGTCTCTGATTGTAAGATACAATAAACGCGTTGTCCTTTTCACCATAAACACTATAAACACTCATAGCTTGCGCAGGCAAAACGTAAATCACCACGAGTAAGGCTATTATTCCCAACCCTATTCTCATTCCATCCCCCAAATTGTGGGTTTAAGCACATAGTTCACGCCTTTAGAATCAAATGTCAGATCAGTTAAATTGTGTTCTAGGGAATGCAAGTTCACAAATACAGAATTTGGCACCTGATCTCGAATGACATCCTTAAACATAAGTTCGCGATTGTTCTTACTAACAGCCACGAAAGGATCGTAGGGACCAAACACAAAAGGATTTTTAAAACCCGAAGCCTTAATGGTATTTAAAATTTTAATCGTATTAGGGTCGAGTTGACTTTCGTTAAGCCCATAGTAGCGAGTAATGATGGGAGCATCCAAAATCAACACACCTTCTTCTGTAAGCACCCTTCTCACACCTGTATAAAACTCATGAGAGTACAAGCGAGAAATATCAATACTTACTGGATAAGGAAAATCTATAAAAACTAAATCATACCTTTGATCAGTTCTTCTTACGTATTGGTAAGCATCCTGCAGTAAAACAGTTACTTGCTCTGAAGACAAAGCGTCCTCATTCATAATATTGATTTTGGGATTTTGTCGAGCCACAGAAACCATAGCCGCATCTAATTCTACAAGAGTAACTGGCGTATCAGGATAATACTTCAGTATTTCAGCCGCCAACAGACCATCTCCACCACCTAAAATCAGTATGCTTTGTGGCTTATGCTCAAGAAAAGAAGCGCTCGCCCATAACATGCTTTGGTGATAATTTGTAATAGTATCTGAATTGAATTGGGGCTGCTTATTTAAATATAAATAAAATATTTTCTCCCGCCCTTCTATAGAGTTTTGTTGGGCATCCACCATATCAATGTCTTGAAAAAAAGATTCGATACGAAAGACTTCTCCCGCTAGTTTGATGGCTTTTAATGTGGTATTAAGGCTATCTAAAGAGAAACTTTGTAAGTGCATTTTGGCGTAAAAGGTTTCAATAAAAAATTGACGTGTAGGATATACCAATTTGACGTTTAAAGCACAAAATACCAAGATAGCCACTAACACTTTGTAACTTTGACGCTTAAGATTTGGAAAGCGAAACAGCACTCCAAAGATAACGAAAAGATTGACCATAATCACAAGCAAAAAACTAAAACTATAGCCAATAAAATTAGGTAAAATAAATCCTACTATCACTCCTGAAAATATTGCCGCCACGTAATTAGCGGCAATCAAATAATAAGATTCACGTTGCTCATTATTTAAACCCAACCACTGAAATACTAAAGGTAATTCCATTCCAGAAAAAAATCCTACCAGCATAGGGAACAAAGATAAGAATAAAGATCCATAAAAAACCAACTGGCTTTCAGATACAGAACTCAAACCGAAGGCCAAAAACCAGCTTCCCGCAATGAAGTAAAGTAAAACTGGCAACAATGCCGCAAGTCCGCATAGTGCCGTTTCTACTTTAAGAATTGTCTTTAAAGCCTCTTGGGACTGACGCTCTTTCCTTTCTACCCGCCACGCCCCTAGAGCCATACCTAAAATAAAAAAACCTATGGCGTAAGATCTGGAGGCAAAGCTGTCACCAATAATAGAAATCACCACTTTGCCTAATAAGCCTTGATAAGCAAACGAACAGAATGACATGATAAAAACAAAAAAGAGGCCTAAATAAAAATGTGAACCACTAGGTTCTGTCTGTGATACCTGCATCTGATGGAATGAACTTGTGTGTAATGGGAAAACTTTGTTTTCTGATTTTTGAGCTTTTGTATCAAATATAAAACATGTCAGAGCTATCGCAGACGATAAAAATGCCAAAATGTAACAGACTGTTTGCACATGCAAACCTAATACAAATATCGCAGGAAACAGAATTACACCCAAAAACATCCCTACATAGTCCCAAACTAACAATCGAGAGATATTGACAGAGGCCAAACGAAACATCAGTGGCAACTCAAACCCAGAAATCAAACCCAGGATCAATACGGGCACAGATGCCCCACCTAGAATCCAGAAATATGACCACCCTTGTTCTAAAAAAAGAAAATTCAGGCCACGAAAGTATAGCGGTACACACACCACCACCAAAGTGATCAACACTTGAATGTAACCCAAAGATTTTAAATTTTTAAATCTGTCAGAAATAAAATTATAAATCACTGAACCCAAACCAAGTGCCGAAGCAAAAAGACAAAACGTAACAAACAGGATGACGTAGGCTCCTCCAACTATACTAGAAATATAGTGAGCCAAAATGTATTCATACATCATTCCTAAAAATGCCAAGAGCAAGGTCATGATGCATAAAATGGTTGTCATGGAAAATGCTTTCTATTGTTCTGGCAAAGCCTTGAGCTTTGCATATAAATTATCAAAAAACCCGTCGTTCTCCAGATCTTGCACATTAGGAGTCGAATAAATAAAAGCATAGTGACCTTTTTTATCCTCTCTAGGAATCCAAACAGCCACATGAACTAGACCATCGGGAGACGATCCCCGCCAAACGGTGGCATCCGCTAAACCAGAATCCTTAATGGCACCAAAAGTTTGTGGTTTGGCATCCCATTGCACAGATTTTCTACGTAGGCTGGGAAATTCATCAGCATAGTCTTTAATGTACTCTTTCACCATACGTTCATTTACATTCATGTCCGTAGCCAGCATAGCTAAACTTTCACCGCTAGGGCCACTTAATCCGAATGTCCCTATCATTCGATCCTCTTCTAGGTCTAGGTCTGTAAAATAAAAACGTGTGTCTTCAAAAGAGACCGAAAGCCTTGAAGTGCTTTCAAACTTTTTTAAAGACTTGTAACTAGCCTCTTGAAGCCGATCAAGTGCGGACTCAGTAATAGGGTTTTTTGACGGATTTCCATGAAGCACCAAGTGTTTGACATCATCATTTAGAACTACGTCTACAACCTCATCACTAACATTTTTTTGTTTGTTTTTGGTTTCTTGATTTGAGACATTTGTAGGGCTGGAAGTATCAAATTGATAAGCCTTATTCCGGCTAACCAGCAAAAAAATAATTATTGCACCAAAAATGATTGCAATTAGTTTTACTTTATCAATTTTCATTCTATAATGGTATATTGATATATAAATGAGGTCAAATTCACATGTCAAAGAAGTACGTTTTCCTACAAAAAAATGTGTTTAAAGTCTTAAAACAATCCACTGGTTTTAGTTTAATTGAAATCATTGTCGCAATGGGCATCATGTCTGTTGTTGCAGGGCTTTTCGCAACCTCGGTGGTACAACTTCAAAAGTCACAAGTGACCTTTGAAGACAAGAATGCCTCCTTTTCTTTTGTCAGTGCACTTACAGGATCTTTATTGGGTGACCAACAGACCTGTACAGCGTTACTGCAAGGAACCCGATTAAACGCATCACCCACTGAATTCACAATGGCTAACTTTAGTGGTCTAGGTTCAAAGACTGTTGATCTTAAAAAAGGCGCCATTGTTTCAGGTGAAAGTGCGGACACGGCCAAAGTGAGAATTCAAGGCTTAACCATTCATGCAAAACCCGACGTCCAAACCACAAAGATCGTGGCCAACGGAATTGAGTACGACCGTCGGATCGCTGTGGTCACTTTATCCACAGAAGTTCGAGCCCCTGGAGATCAAAAGACTGGACAAAAGACCGCAGCCTACCGCGCAGAAGCTCCACGTACCTTAGAGGTTCCTGTATATGTTCGTTCTAACGTCATTCAAACTTGCCAAATCAATATGACTCGTATGGATGTGTGTAATACAATCGGAGCGGGCATTGATCCTAACAATACATCAAGATGTCTACCGCAAGAGCAGTGCTTTGTGAAAGGTTCATTCTTTATTTCAAAATGTAGCCCCGCTTACGCAGGATGTATGCCTAGTTCTGTCAACCCCATCACAGGCAGCACGACCTGTCCTGCAAAGTCTACACGAACCTCTACAGGAATGTATTCTCAGACCTTCAATATTAGTTGTGGTAAAAAGTGTTCTTACACAGTGACTAATACTATTGAGTACTTCATGTGTATGCAGTGTAATTAGAGGCCAGCTTAATGTCTTTAAATGCACGCGGCTCGGCCATTATTTTTGTGCTTATCTTCATGGCCCTCATGGGCATTATGGTCTTTGTGTATATGGACCTCTTTAGCCATGCCCTAGCCAACCAAAGAAAGGCTGCGGCTAAGGTGGCCTATATCGACTTCGTCACCAGTATGCGAGCACTTCTTAACGATGCTCAAACCTGCGAAACCTTATTAAGAGGTCAAAGAATCTCCACTACTGGTGGCGTAAATCGCAACAGTCAAAACCGTAACTTCGTTATAGGTTTGGGCGTGCCAGAACTTATGCCTGGAAGAGAAGAAGTTCGAGCAGGAAGCACAAAGGTTTCCAATCTTTTTGAACTCACCGAGGTTGTGCTTTCTGTATACCAAAACGATATCATACGTCACGACGGAAGCACTGTAGATCATCCTTTAAGAATTTTGCAATATGATCGCCAGCACTCTGTGAGCCATGGCCCTACAGGAAGTACATTCCTATATTCCAGTGACTTCTGGACTTATAAAGTACGCATTCAGTTTAACGCCAGACTTCGTAATACACTCAGTTCTTTTTACTTAAATACCATGAGCAATTCTCACCCTGAACACTGGATTGAATTGATTGTAAATATAGATTCAAACTTTCGTATTTTCACCTGCCATGGCCTTGAAAGTGTTGCTGAAGCCTGCGAAGTTCGCGGTGGTGCTTATGATGCCAGCGCATTTATGAACACTTGGCCCGAACTAAGGTGCCACCCAGCTAACGATTTATGTTGGCCAGGGCCGCAAGTGTACACCACACCTGCTGTGGCACTACCAGGTAACCCCCAAAAGCCAAACTGTCCATGGCCTTATACAGACATCACATGGGCAGGACGAGTCTCTGGGCTCGATAAATGGATTTGCACCTGGTGTAACAACAAACGATGGAACCCGCCAACGGATTAAAAATAATCCCCTATCTAAGTTTGAGAGGGTTTGAGCCCCCGACTTTCATCTCGTTTTTTTGCCGTAAAGGCTTAATATTGCAAATATTTAAGCCGATAATAAATCATTATGAAACACTTTATTTTAAGCACCCTCATTTTATGTATTTGCGGGATAAGTTTATACTTGAGCAAACCCTATTGGCCTTCGCTTTCAAACACCAATTCATCTGAAACCACCTCTACCTCTTTAAAACCCATAAGGGACATTGCTAGCAGCGGTAATTATTGTTTTTTATGTCAGTTTCCACCTGCCAAATTCTCAGATGCTAATAATCAAAAAGCTTGTACTGACCTATATGGCTCTATCTGTACCCCAGATAACCCTTACCTCAAGGCAGCTGAAAAGCAAGAAGACCAATCCTCGGAAACCATAAACCAAAACCGAGACAAAGCAGCACAGACATTAGGGTATAAAAATTTTGATGATGGACTTAAAAAACGTTTACAAGAGGCTGGAATTAAAATAAATCCCAATATCGATCCAGAAGCGTGGGCCGAAGCTCGAAATCTACTTCTCAGTCCTAGTGGTAGCGTAAGCGACGAGAGGCAACAAGGCTCCCAGCTTGCAGAAATGGCAGGATCTTTATTTGCCGATTCCACAGAATGCAATCCCAACCCGCCCGATTCTCCTGCTTCTCGTGCTCGGCTGAATCGTCTCAGACAACAAGTGCGAACTGACTATGCTCAAAAACGAAAGACTTTAATTCAATATTACAAAAATAATATTCCTGACTTTCTAGAAAACGAACTGTCCTCCAGATGTGCAATGCTCAGCATGCGTTCTGCTACGGAATCAAATAAGAATCCTGAGTGGACAAAAATATGTAACGATTTTACAAGAATTCGTCGAGAAGCCATTATGCTTTACAGAACCGAGGGCACACCAGGATACGAAGAAAAAGCCTTAGCCTTTGTCACCAAAAACTTCCCAACAACTCCTTTCTATACCCACCTCCCAACAGATGAGGAAGCTACGTCCAGCGGCGGTTCACTAGGCTTAGAAACCATATCACAAGAACTCACTCTCACAATGCAATGTCAAAGTTACAACACAGCAATTGCTACTTCAGCCAAAAAGATAGCCACCAATTATGCCAGTGACGTTCAAAGAACACGAACCCATGTTGAATCCACAATTTCTTCTGTGTACAGTGAACGCAGAAAAAAAGTGGCTGACGAGTCTCTCAACCTATTGCGTGCTGATATTCAGTCTCTCGTTCCTCAACTGACCAATGACAGAGCCAAACAATCGAAAATCATTGAACAGTACAATAAATTAGAACTCTTCTGGCTTAAAAACCCGAACGCCAGTGCTTATAGTAGAAATGCACAAGGGGTAGACTCTTTAAGCCCAACGGCGCACAGAGGAGGAGAACCCGACCCTAGCGATGCGTCCTCACTTTTTTCTGATCCTTCTTTAAGTTTTTTCACCCATAAAAATGCTTACTATAATCCTTCATCCACTCAAGGTGCTAAAAGCTCGCCAGAACAGGTTAATATCTTTCCAGGCTTTTTAAGTTTGCTGGATAGTAATCCTTATGCTTTTAGTGGAATTCTTGCCCATGAACTTGGACACAAGATCGGTCCCGAAATCAGTCAAATCAACGCCCACGATATGAAACCTGAATTTAGTGAGCTTCTGGCCTGTTACAAAGGACGTGATTCCATCCGTATGCAAAAAAATCAAGAGGATGAAGTGATTGCAGACTTTGTTTCAAGTGAAGTTATGGCTCACCAAATTTCAAAATTACCAAAAGCCCAACAACGATCCGCTGTGATGGCTATGGCCAGTACCTTCTGTGACGAACCACACCAAGGCATAGACTGCAAAGCAGAGCATCCTGAAGGGGTGTTCAGAGTAAACGGTATCCTTGCCAGTAATCCTAAGATCGCACAGGTCATGGGATGTGGTACTTCCCAAACTAACTTCAAACAATGTGGTATCAAAGATTTAAGTCTTTCTGGAGACTCAGCAACGACACCTTCAGAAACGCCAACACCTAGAACAGAAACAACTGACGATGCAGGAGGTGCATATTGATTAAAATCATTCTGACTCTTGTTACCTTAAGCCTGAGCCTTCCTTGCTGGGCTAAAAACACATCTTTATTTGAGGTTAGGTTTAATCAAAAAAATATCAACCATAAATACGATTTACTTTTTAATCCTGCAAAACAACACTATATTTTAAAATCTGTACAAAACAAGAAGACTCACTTTAATAAACTCAGCGCCATGCAGGCTAAAAGCCTACAGAGTTATGTCAACTCTATTGCTTGGGACGGGCAATTCAGAAAACCCAGCTCCATTGCCAAATGTACAACCTATGTCACTTTAAAAAATACCACAGCTAAAGCGATTATCTGCAAAGAAGATTATGCCAATACAGGAAGAGCTCTAGGTCTGTTAAATGAATTGGATCGATTAACTTCGATGAAGAAATAAGTGATATGAAGATTATAGTTTATACTACCCTACTTTCTTTCTTTTTACTTTGCACAGGTTGTTCAAAGATGACAGCGAGTAATGATGGAGATTCCATCGGAGAGGACGTAAGAGTTAAAAGCATTACGGGAACCACCGATATTGGTTTTGGAGAGTCCTGGCAATTGAGGTGGGGAGAATGGAATCCTCCAGGCGTGGCCCGTCTATTTATTACAAATGCCACTTTAACTCTGGAATCTGGAACCTTTGATGCCTTTGGATATGAAGTGGGCGAACCACCAGAATCCTTACCTTGCTCTCTTGCCGATCTAGGAAATTATCGTATCATTACCGTGGTCAATACTGTTGGGGGGACTCCTCAACCTATTGTGAATAACATTTATAAAATGTACTTTGTCTTTCCATCAAGTGCTCACAACACTTATATCAACGCCAGTGTATGTCTTGCTCGAAATGATGTCGAAGGTGACCCGCACGAACTGCAAACGGCCAATGTTCATGTCAGATTTCATTAAAATTATTTAGTGCAAATTCCGTACGCAGACACAAAGTGCCAGGAGTATTCATCTCGTTATTTTTAAGCAGCCTGCACAAAATTAAAGAGAGTGGAAGTCGGATTTTATAGACTATAACCTTCACAATAAAGGCGATTTCAAAATATATGATCACAAAGAAATTATATATAGGGTTTTTTAGGATTGTGTGAAAAAGGATCTGTTCTCGTTTATTTTTTTCACAATACTGTGAAGAGTCTTGGCTATCCTTGCATCAAATTCAGAATCATATTTTTGAATGAGACTTAATAAGCCTTCTGTTCGTATTTCCATACTTAAAGATAAGTCTGTCACTTGTGATAAAGCCATAGCAATGGGTTTACGCATTTCTACAGGAAGCCTTGAGACTAAACTTCTTAACTCCAATATTTCCACACTGATATCAATGACGGTAAGTCCTTCATTTAAAATTGTAGGAATGTCCTTACCTATCTCTTGAGCATAAAACAACATGCGTTCAATATCAGTGTACATGGTCATCATCCATTTGGGATCTAAAGGTGTTTGAATCAAGGTCACTTTTCTCAGTTCATAAAATAAATACCTACGCGCTAATGAATAACGCTCTTTTGCCATTTGAGGCATAAAAATCATGGTGATTATGACAGCAAATACAAGTGCCAATAAGAAAGCAAAATATTCATAAAAGATCACTTCCATTGTAAAACCTGTTTGTCTAGAACAGATGGCATACATCACAATGGAGTAAATCATAATCCTGATATTTAAATACCCAAATTTAGGAACAAAAACGAATAACATTCCTGGAAGGATCAGCAAGAAAAAAGCCCAAATCTCTACAGTGACATGTGCACCATAAAAATACATAAATGGAGCTACAATAAAAAAAGATAAAATTTCAGCTGCAATCACATCTCGATAAGTCGCAATAGGCTGGTGAGAAGTGGCTAACATTCCCACATGGATTAAAGCAATCAAAAAGAAAGTAGCCCCAGCCTCTACACCTGAAAGCTGCCACATCACACCCGCTAGAAAACCCGCGATGATCACACGCAGAAAGGCAATTCCTCCCCCTTTCCAATTGGGCGATTCACTCAGAGCAAAATGCGGCGCGGGTTGATCTAATTTTTGAAATATATTTTTTAATTCAGGAAAATCTTCTTCTGTTCTATCGGGTGCAGGAAAAGTAAGATCTCCTTTATTGATCAAAGCACGGGTTAAAGACAATATCGTATAAAGATTCCCCATTAAATACAGTGTCTTTTTGCGAATACGACCAATAAAAAATCTTTCAGATGAAGCATAAGAACTTAAATCATTCAGCGAGTTCAATTGGGAAATGGCTTCTGCATTTAGACGTCGTGACTCTAAGGATATTCCCTCTTGTAAAACTTTACGCACCCAAACTCTAACGCTTTCAATGGCCTTTTGCGATTCTTCTTGTAAAGTTTTGCGTTCACTTTGGCTTTTGACTAAAAATAAACTCAGCAAACCAATACAGACACCAATAAATGTCTCTAGGACTCTCATCGTGGAAACAGATGAAGCCTCTGCAAAGTCGTACCTATAACTGATCATATAAATGACAATGGTGGTGAACCCTGCCACTTGAAAGGCATATCCATTGATCACACGCCCAATACATGCAAACAAAGTGAAAAAAGCCATAATAGTGGTAAACAGCACAATGATGATTTCAGGAGAATCGTCTATACCTAAATTGGTCAATGCCGCAGCAAAGACTCCTCCCACTAAGGTTCCCGCAAGCCTTTGCAGAGCTAAATGATAAGAGGCTCCTTTGGTCGGTTGTAAGATAATTAGAACCGTCATCGGAGCCCATAGAGGATAAGCAAGTCCCAATTGTATTGCAAAGGCGTAGGTCACAAAAGCCGTAAAACCACTAATAAGCGGAGTGGCCCAAGAACTCCAAACTCGACTCACCAACAACATCTAGTTCCTCACGATGACCACACATGAAAATGCGTGCATTACTCTATTGAAGTTATATCATATTTTAAATTTAAAGCCACTGGACCCATCATTAAGTCTTTAACTCTTCAGCAAAAATCTTTTCAGTGATCTTCCAAAATTTATCTTGCTTTCTAGCGATCACATACACTGGCATCCTAAAGTGCTTTTGTGCTGCAATCACCTCATCCACAGAATGTATGTCAAGGCGCAGTTCTGGGCGTTTCATATGAGAACGCAAAAAATTGATATTAAATTTTTTTAGATTATTTTGCCCATGAATAAAATGAACTTCTGATAAATATTTGGCATCAAAATCATAGTAACGCACTTCCAGATAGGGGTTTCCATTTTTATCCGTTCTTTCGAGCATCTCAACAGAATCAGGTTGTAAAATATGAGCATATTTGGAAAGCCTAGCTTGTTTTAATTTGGCTTCAGCGTCCACCAACTCGGCCTTACATTTATGACAGGCACGGGCCGTGATGTCGTTCTCTTCTCCGCAGTTGTAGCAGATCTTTGAGCGAAACCGATACCCGCAGGGTTTAAATTCGTAGGTGTCCTGATCAAAAACTCCCCCACGACATTTGCGTCCATAATGTTCTAACACCTGTCCTTGATTGTCTGTTTTCCCCCAAAAGTCGTTTGCAAAGCCACATTGAGGACACATCACTTGCACGGGTACAGAATCTTTTGTGGTCTTTTTGTCATTGATCTCTGGTGCAAAGATGTCCATTTGCATGCCTGTGTAGTCTAAAATAAAGCAGTCTTTTTTAGATTGATCTAAACGCAGTCCCCGTCCAATAATCTGTTGATACAAACTTATGGATTCTGTGGGTCGTAAGATTGCGATCACATCGACATGAGGGGCATCAAACCCTGTCGTTAAAACTGATACATTCACTAAATATTTAAATTTTTTATTTTTAAAATCCTCAATGATCTGATCACGTTCAGAGCTTTCCGTCTCGCCGATTACAATTCTAGCTTGTCCTTTGGGAAGACTCTCTAAAATTTCTTGTGCATGTTTCACTGTGCTACTAAAGATCATCACTCCCTGTCTATGATAGCTCTCTGTGATATCCACAATGTTCTTCACAATTAAAGGCGTGAGTCGTCGTTGTTTTCTTAAGACTTCTTCTATATCCGCCTGAGTATAAGCTTTCTCGCTTTCAAATAACTCAGAAAAATCATAACTCGTCACAGGTATATCTACTTTAACGGGTTGTGTGAGGTATTTATTTTGAATCATATATTTCAACGGTAACTCAAACACACACTGTTTAAAAAACCTAGGCTCCGCCGTGTTCATCACACCCTTGTGACTGTAATTGTAAATCCACCCCGTGCCCAAACGATAAGGCGTGGCAGTTAATCCTAAAACACAAAGGCCTCTGTTGCGTTCACGTAATTTTTTAATCACTTGGGAGTATTGTGATTCTGACTCCAAACCCACACGATGACATTCATCAATGACCAGAAGAGTGAAGTTTTCAAAAAAACCATCCTGTGCGTTAGCTACCGACTGGATGCTACCAAAAATGACTTTTTGATCCTTATCTTTTTTATGTAAACCAGCTGAATAAACGCCAGCTTCTAAACCATAACTTTCGTATTTCAAGTGATTTTGCTCAACGAGTTCTTTGACATGGGCCAAAACCAACACTCGGCCTCTGGCAATTCTTGCTAGTTCTGCAATCACCAGACTTTTCCCCGCACCTGTGGGCAGCACGATCACCGCAGGATCGCGTTTTTTTTTGAAATAATTGATCGTATTTTCTACCGCTTCACGCTGGTATGGGCGAAGTTCATACATAGTCTGGTATTATATATTACTTTGAGTCTGAATTAAGCTTTTTTCACAAATTCTGATTTTAAATTTATCGTTCCCAGCCCAGGAATCTTTGCACTGATATTATGACCATCCCCACCATCTGTGATGCGAATGCCCTTTACTTTGGTTCCCCCTTTTACACTAGAGGAGGCCCCTTTGATTTTGAGGTCTTTTAATACAATGACCGTGTCACCTTCATTTAAGGTCTGTCCATGGGCATCCCTTACAAGTGAGTCCTCTGCGGAAGGAGCCACGTCTGCTTCACCTGCATCGAGTTGGCTCCACTCAAAAGCACATTCTGGACACACCCATAATGTGCCATCCATATACACATGCTGTGAATTGCACTGTGGGCAAATCGGATCGGTACGCATGAAAATCTCCCTTGAATCTCAACTATAAGCCTAAATTCCATTTACAAGATAAAAATTCGGATAAACTTTCTTCTTGTGAAGGATTTAAATATTCATCTAACAAGGCCGCTTGGTGCACTCTCGCAGGCTGACGACCATTGCTAGTCCTATTTTCTAACAGACGCAGGCTTTCAAAGGTAGGCGCATCCACCCAAAGTTTGGATTCATATTCCACATTGTCCACAATAAAGCTCATAGTCTTATTGGCAGCACTGTATTTCACTATAAACAGATGAGGAGCCGTATTGAATAATGGTCCACACAGCACGTGTTGCACATTCTGATCGTTCGCATAAATTCTAAAACGATCCTCACAACCCGAAATAGGCCCACCTTTATCTAATTGCCAAGACCCTACCGTATTTTCATTATCAGAAGAACTAAATAAAGAGCTGTACTCTGGCGCACCAGCGTCTGTAGCTTGAGCCACAAAAGCAAAAACAAAGTCCCCACTGTAAGGAACAATATCTACGCCCATCGCTCCAGTGCCATCGCCATAAACATAAGAGTCTTTCGTCACAAAAGCTCCCGCATGAGTATCTGGGCTATAGATCAAGTTTGTATCTAGGGCTAACATGTCATACATATTTACAGTATCATCCAGCCATATTCGCACAGCACCCGTAAATCCCACATTGTCCGCAGAAATACCATTTTCATCTACAATCGTAGACTCATCCGAACTGTCCAAATCCATCAAACGACTAAGGCTTGTCATGGGACTGATACAAGAAAAATTCCACGCCGAACTTGTGGCGACAATAGATTCATGACCTGCAAAGTCCACAACCTTTAAGGAAATATAGTAATCTGTTGCGGGCTGAAGATTAAAGCTTGCTCCCCCCACACCATCATGTCCTTGATAGGAGTTCACGTTACCTATTCCCATAAAGGCCTGAACGTCATCATCTCCAAAAGTTGTTCCCACAGCCCACATCACTTGAGCAATACCACAAGAGTCATGTGCAGGAGTCCAACTGAGGTTAGGCGTACGGCCATTCATAGCCGTGCCCGATAAAGTCAATACCGTAGGAGCTTGTGGCGCCACGGTGTCCACATACACAGAGAATACTGTGGTAGGTAAGATAGAATAATCAGGGCTTTGATTATAACTGTCCACGATCATTCCCCCATTATGAATGATAGAGGCCACCGTAATCGCGCCGTCACAGTCTGTGTCTGAAGCAACTATTGTAAACTCAAAAACTAAAGTGTCTGTGCCCGAACCCGAAACGTAACTGGCCTGCTTAGTCCCTGAATTCAGAGCCAACGGCAGATAGGGCGTTCCTCCCGCAGTGTTGACAAACACAGGTTCGTCAAACAGCAAGGACAATGACACCGTATCACCCACTTCGTACCAACCGTCAGAATCTCCATCTGTGGAACTTAAACTCAAGGATAAGGCCACAGGATCTAAGTCATCTAAAATATTAAGTCTACTGTTCACTCGACCTGTATTCGTGTTTCCCGCCAAGTCTTCAACTTCCCCCGCCTCGACACTTAAAATCAGCAGACCCACATCTGGAGAAGTGACTTCTACATCACAGATTTTAGCATTGCATGTCGTCCCTGTACCTCCATTGACCACATTGATCACGCCACTGGTGGATGTGACCTCGTAAGACCCCGTAAAGTGATCCTCTAAAATAGAAATGGTAAATGTCGCCGCTTCGCTTTCGTAAACCGTCCCCCCATTAGTGATGGAAATCAGAGGCGCTACGTTATCTATGGGTAAACTAAAACTTGTTGTTGCCAAAGAAGGGTTACCATTGGCATCTACACTGCTGATCACAATGGGATTAGGATCAGAAGTGCTTGTTCCAGGTGAAAACCGAAGCGTTACAGGCTCTGAAACACCCGCAGAATGACAAGTGTGTGTTTGAATTCCTGCAACTAAACCCGTCCCATTAAAAACTACAATCTCACCTACTTCACTACAAGTGATGTGGGCGTCCCATACTGTCCCTGCAACAAAACTTTGATCTGCTAAAGTGGGCGCTGAAGCGATTGGTGTAAGATCAACAGACGGAGAGTCAGCAGGCAGTACTACGGCCACCATCGAACCTTGAGAGATACTTATGTCCAACGTGCTTGAAGTGATTCCCAAAAGATTAAGAGTTCCAGAAAAATATCCATTATTTTGACCGTGCTGATAACACGGAAAACTGGCCACTACAGTAGGTGTTCCTACACTGACCACTACATTCCCAGCATGAGGATTGCAAACGCCACCAATAGTGTAACCACTAGCATTTGCCAGATTCACATTGTCCAAAGGCAGGATGACTCCAAAAGTAGATACAGGAAAGGTTTCGTCATTATCAAAATCATCATTTATACGTGAATGGTTACTTTCAGAAAGAGGATTTTTACATCCGCTTAAAACTAAGACACTGATAAGGCATGCTAAAACTAAATTGATCTTTTTCATTTTACTCTCCCTACCTTACAGCCACGCTGGTGAATACAATGTGAATAAAAGTCCCACAATCTCTTCTTCTTGCAGATTATGTTCATTGGCAAAAGACCGCAGTCCATAATAGAACTTCACACCTAACTCATGTTCTTTAAAAATATCTTTGGTTCTAAAATCCAAATATCCAACGTAGCTGAGACGATCTTTGGCCTTGGTCTCTTTGATGATGTCTTTCACGGCATCTTCAACCCCACCAACCGCATAGCTCACATCCAAGCCTAAGCGTGCTGAATGAGAATCTTCAGCAAGAATTTTATATTTAAGCCTTGTAGCTAAGCCAAAAACTTTGTTCTTTTCAATGGTGACTAGGAATGCGTTTTCATAAAGAAACGCCTCTTCGTTGACTTCAAAGTCCAAACCAAAACCAAACCTAGTGCTTTCAAAATCAAACATCAAAGCGGCTCTAAATAGATCTGGAGCTTCTCCATCCCAAGAGTATAAAGATGGCGCATTGTTATGTTCATAGTCTTGCTTGTGACCAGAAACACGTATTCCCATCCAAGTGCTTTGAGAGCTGGTTAAACTCCATTGGATGGCGGCTTCTGCATTGTAGTTGATCTTTGAAATCCAATCCGCAGTGCCTGGTCCCACTTGATTTTCTACATGAAGCGAGTTGTAGTATCCACCAATCCCTAATTTGTAACGGATAAAATTTCCTGCCTTTGCAAAGGGGCGATCTTCGTCAGAAGACACACGCGCTGGAGATGAAGCAACTTCTGTTTGCGCTTGCACTACTGGCGCTGAAACTTCTCTATCTGGTAGTGTTGTATTGGAGGCCACACCTATATTCTGCAAAGGGTCCACTTCCAATTGTGATTGCATTTCCAGAGTCAGACTTTTCGGCAGATACTTGTTATTAAACGACTGATCTTGAGGGGCGTCTACATTATTTGTCTTTGGCGCAGTTGCTGGAGAAGGCGTGTTTGTGGGTTGACGATAATGCACTTTGCTCTCGGCCTGCCACGTATTACTATGAAGGCTAGGTTTTTTTAATTTTGCCATTGTGGGCAGCACGCTCACTGTTTCTTTTAAAGCACTCGCCATGTTAGGAGTAAGATTGGAGAACTCTATATCAACTCTGCGATTTTTTTCCCTACCTGCTTCAGTAGTATTACTGGCAATGGGCATTACAGAGCCCACCCCTTTACTGATCAGACGCTCTGGAGCAATTCCTCGCTTGATCAAATAGTCAGAAATAAATAAGGCACGTTTTTGTGATAAAAATTTATTGCTATAGTCTTTACCAATATTGTCGGAATGTCCTGTAATCAATGCTTGTGCTGTCGGAAAATCTACCATCACCTGATAGAGCTGATCCAAAACTTGCTGACTTCGTTTTGTCACCTCAGCTTTGCCAAATACAAACTGTGTACGCAAAGTAATATCCACCGTTTCTGCTTTGGCAACGCACGCACAAAGCAAAACCCCCACCCATAATAATATACGCATAGCAATTCCCTCTATCTCATATATTATTTTGGATTCACACCCAGCAATGTCAATGAGAGGGGGCGCTTCAAGGCTTTTCTTGCCTTTAGACAAGAAAATATAAATAAATATTTAACATGTCTCTAGACAAAAATCCTAACTGGATAAAAGGAATACTAGACAGAAGTTTTACAAACTAAAAAGCCCATCAACGATGGGCTTTTTGATTGCATGTAGTTTACAACAAAGATCTGATGTACTGCACTTAAGGACAGTATTTGCTCTTTTGGGATTCAGACAAAGACAGTCTTGAGTCTGGCTTAAAGTTTCTGATCAAGGTCTGAACGTCTTTATATTGAAGAGAAGGTGCGATGTAGGATTTCCAATACTCTACAGCTCGCTCGCCTGAATAATCACAAAACTGTCTTAATGCGACTGCAGAAACATATCCTGAAGCATGAACGCCATACCAGCAGTGCACATATACTGGACCTGAGTTTCTTTGGATATTGTTATAAATGTCTTCAAGAATAGGTTGGGGTTTCTTCCAGTTTTTTTGCGAATAACGAATTTCACCCGCATTACATCTCACCGTGGGCTTGGAAGGTTTACCATATAGAAAATAAGCTTGGTTAAATCCACTCTCACATAATGCTTTGAGTGAACTTTCTTTCATAGCAGCTCTGCCCACGCCTTCTGTTGTACCACCACGGTAAAGCGCACCTGGCATCACTTCATAAAATCTTTGTAAATTTCCAACACTGGCGTTAGCGCCTAAAGACAGGCCAAAAACGGTAAAAAGAATTAAAGTTTTAAACACGAGACCACCTTTTTTTATTTGTCATTGATGGTCGTGTTCTATGAAAGTTGGGCTATAAATGCAAGGGCTTTTTCAGCCCCAAGCAAAGGCCAAGAGTAGCCCTGAAATAACTACACCCGATGCAACGAGAACCATAAAACAAAAGCCTAAAATCTCTTTCACTTGAATATTAGCAATAGCCAGTAAGGGCAAAGCCCAAAAGGGTTGAAGCATATTTGTCCAGGCATCACCCCATGCTACAGCCATAACCGTGAGAGGAATGTCCGCACCCAACTCTTGAGCCGCTGGAAGCATCACAGGAGCCTGCACCGCCCACTGTCCTCCCCCTGACGGGATAAATAGATTCACAAGCCCCGCACTCCAAAAGGTCATCAAAGGAAGAGTCGCTTTATTAGAAATTTCGACAAAAAATACAGAGAGCACCTCGGCCAAACCCGAATGCACCATAATCCCCATAATGCCTGCGTATAGCGGGTATTGCACCAATAAGGGACCTAACTTGCCCGCTGCCTCTTCAACCGCCTTTAAAAAGGACCTTGGAGTTTTATGTAAGATCAGACCTAAGAATAAAAATATAAAATTGATAGAGTTCAAGTCTAGTGTGAATTTCTGACTCCACAAGATCTGCACCACATAGATCAATCCCAAAACAAATAAGATCAAAGATACACCACGATGATTTTCTAACCATTCCGAAAAGGCTCGAGATGACGGCACACTCTCTGTGGATTTTGCACCTAACAGGGTGCGATCAACCACCTCAGAGTATTCAGAAGGTTCTCCTGTTGCCTCTCTCCCCTTAGGCTGTAATGCTGGTGTCCAATGGCCCTCATGCGCATTGAGCTTGTGCATGTACCAATTCAAAGCAGGAATGGTGACGGCCAATACAAATAAAGTTGTAAGGTTAAACCCAGAAAATAAAGTCTGCCCAACAGGAAGGATCCCGCCCACCCACTCTTGCGAAAAATTTCCTGGGGTGTTGACCACCAGAGGAATGGAACCCGAAAGTCCTCCATGCCAAAATAAAAATCCACTGTAAGCAGAGGCGACTAGCACTCTAAAGTTTATGTTCTTATGGACTCTTGCTGTCTCGAGAGCAAAGAAGGCCCCGACCACCAAGCCTAAACCCCAGTTGATATAAGCTCCAAACGCAGAGACCAAAGAAACTAACACTATGGCCTGTCCTGGAGTTTTTGCTAACTTCGCCAAAAACTGTAATAGTCTCTTAACTGGCGGGGATGCAGCTACAATATAACCCGTAAAAAGGATCATCACCATTTGTAAAGTAAAGGTGATCAAAGACCAAAACCCATCTCCCCAATAGCGTACGTTGTCTAAAGGTGTCGACGCCGTAAATAAAGAAGACAGCAAGATCACCAAAAGCGTTAAGCCAATGGCAATGACAAAAGGATCAGGCGTGTACCTTCTTAAGACTTTATCGAGTGCTTTTAAAATTTTCTGTAGCATAAGCTAGTAGTTTAGAAGTCTCATTTTAAAAAGCAATTTGTATTTTCAATCTATTCTTTTACGGAATACACGGAATACACGGAATACACGGAATACACGGAATACACGGAATACACGGAATACACGGAATACACGGAATACACGGAATACACGGAATACATTTCCGTAGATTTACACTTAAAACAAGGTAGATTTTAAGCTAAGGCTCAATCACACCGTAGGCTTGCAATAAAGCTTTCACATTCATATCAATGGCTTTACTGGCATCATGAGCGTTGTACATTAAGATTCTTACTGTTTCATAAGAATCTTCAGACAAAGCCGCGCCTTTACCTCGATAACCGCAAGAACGATCTAAGAGCACCATAGTGTACCCTTTATCCATATAGGATTGAATTTCAGTGTAACTTTGGGAATCAAAATAAACTCTATGAGCATCATCTTCAAATTTAGGGCCTTGGCATTTGGCTTTTACTTCAAATTCGTAATACACAATTTCAGACTGTACAGGGATAGCACCTGAATTTAAAACCGCAGCAAACACATTGACTGCAAATGCCTGACTTAAAATAACCATCCAAATTTTTGTCATAAAAACCCCTCATTTTGAAATTCTACACTTTGAGGCTCACCACGTCTTAGGTGGTTCTACATCGAGAATTACTGCTTTATGCCCAATTCACATCTCAAGGGTAGGAACCACAGATATAAAAAAAGTCTGGCTGTTTCTCTAGTGATTTTCGCAGAAACACAGCGAGTCAATTCCTGCGAAACCCTCTTTATTTGCAGATAAAGCCCTTTCTATAAAATTTATATTTTTATTTTTTGGCTTGCCTCTTTTAGATTTGTTCTTGTGTCTCAAACCTAGACGTAAAGTTGAAGTGGCAAGCAGCCTCTGTTATACTTTTTTTGTCAGGCTCCTAAAGCTTGATGTCTTATGAGAAACTAACCTTAACTCTATTCTTTTTGTGATCAAAACTTCATGCTGCTTAAGCTGCGTGTTTGTTTCTGTAATTTTGCAAATCATTTTTAAAAGACCTTTTTCATTTTAGCTTAGATTTTATGGCGCGTTGAATTCCAACTTCATTTCAACAGGTTGGAATTGTCCCGATTCGGTGGACAGGTTTTGATTTGAATATGATTTCATTCCTTTTAGGGTTAGTTTATGAAAACAAGTTTATTTTATATAAAGGCACAGTCCTTATCTTACGAACTTCCATCTGGCGTTGTGATTTTTGAGAATCTCAATTTTATGCTGGGACCCACACGCTATGGGCTTGTGGGCGACAACGGAATTGGCAAGAGCACCTTAGCACGCCTACTCGCGGGCTTACTGCCACCCACTTCAGGCCAAATCCTCAGTAGCGACCCTCACTTTGCCTCACAAGTGGTCCTCCTAGAGCAAAACCTCACACCTTGGCAGGTGAAGGCCGTCAAATACAGTCCCACTGATAATCCCACGTATCCATCCCAACACAATAGCTTGAAATCACATTTGAATATCTCCCCACTCAACAACTTGAACTCACACTCAGACATATCCCCATCTCAGTATGAGATCACGGGTGATATGTATTTAGCAGACTTATGGGACAGTCCCACCGCAGATCCTGAAATGTGGTCCTCTCTCATTGAAGGCATAGATTTAGCTTTACCACTAAAATATTTAAGTGGTGGCCAATGGATGCGGTTACGTTTAGCCAAAACTCTGTCTTTAACGTGTTCGCTTCTTATTTTAGATGAACCGACAAATAATCTGGATGCCGAAGGCAAAGCGAAAATTTTTGCTTTTGTGCGATCTTATAAGGACTCACCTTTATTGATCATCAGTCACGACAGAGAGCTTTTGAATTTAGTGGATACAACTTTAGAACTCACAAACCAAGGTATATCTGTCTTTGGTGGTCCCTTTGATTTCTATCAAGAGGAAAAACTTAAAGAACGACAAAATCAAAAAAGAGAGCTGGAGTTTTTAAAACATCAAAAAAAGAAAGTAGAACAAGATTGGATTCAAAAAAATACAAAACAGGAAAAGCGTATGCGAAATGCCAAAAAGAACATTTCCAATATGGGACTTTCACGCCTATCAGCGGGATTAAAAAAACGAAATGCAGAAAATACGCTGAGCAAAATTCAACGACAAGAAAATGTACGGCTTCAAAAATCACAGCAGACTGTGGAAAATGCTCTAGATAAACTTAAATTAGATCAAGCTATGCGCATTGATATCCCAAATATTTCCATTCCTAAGTGCAAAAAGATTTTTGAAATTCAAAATGGCAATATTATTTTTTCTGGAAAGAAACCTTTGTGGAAAAATAATCTCAACCACATCGCCACTGGTCCTTGTCGTATTGCAATCCAAGGAAGCAATGGGATAGGAAAAAGCACGCTGGTGAGAGCCCTTCTCACCCAAAAACTAGGACTAGGAATAGCGCAAGAACTATCATCAATAAAGCGGCATGAAAGGCTGCAAAAAAAATCTCATGAAGAGATTTTAGAGCAAAACATCTTGGGGGCGGTTAAGGCCAAAGGAGCAACTCAAGAATTACAAACCCAACTCTTAGGACAATGGACCATGGGTTCGGTAAATACAGCGCTATTGGATCAAACCTACTCGCTACTTGATCCCAGACTTGATGTTTTGCAAAACATTTTAACCAGCACAACTATGGACCCCGATATGGTTCGTAATAAACTTGCCCTTTTACAATTTGAAGACGACAAAGTATTTCAAAGCATTGAGTCTTTAAGTGGTGGCGAAAAGTTAAAAGTCAGTCTGGCCAAAATATTTTTTGCCACCCCAAGTCCTGAATTTTTAATTTTAGATGAACCTACCAATAACTTAGACCTTGCCAGTTTGGAAATTCTTGAATCTTGCTTACAAGAATATAAAGGGGCACTCCTCATCATCTCTCACGACACCGTATTTTTAGAAAAGATCAAAATTGAAGATACAATATTTCTTTTTTAGTCTGCCCACTCAGGATCAGCCGTAAACACGATGGTAAGCCAATAGTTAGGACCCTCTGCCCCTAACATCTTTTCTATTTCGTTGCGAATGTGATCCCATTCTTCTAAGCGCTTCGCAGGCCAGTCCGCTGGCACAATAAAGTACAATTCCACCTGACGCCCTCTTCCGACTCGTGCGACATACGCACGATAAGAAGCAAAGCCGTATGTTTTCACTGCTTCACGCGCCACTTTGTCCACTTGCTCTTTAAGATCCACAGGTGTGACCAGTAAAATGTCTTGCAAGGCTTTTTTAACAGTTCCAATAGGCATAGGAATCACCGCTATACACACTAAAGCTAAAACTAAAGGATCAATATAGGGAGTGACCCATGCCCAATGCGTGTCTTGAATCATCAACCCCATTACAAAGGCCGCAAGCCACGCCAAAGATAGGGCGGCCGCGATGACCCATGCTTTAGCATCTAATGCCAAAAAGTCAGAGCGTATCTTATGGTTAGCCCTTAAAGTAAATCCCGCCATGCCGATCTCAAGCACCAAAGAGATGGAGGCATACGTCACAGCATAACCAAATTCAATTTCTCTCCCGCCTGACAAAAAACTGTCTACGGCATTGATAAACGCATAGGTCGCAGCACCAATCAGCATGATCCCATTTAGCCCCAACACCATGGGCTCAAGATGCCAGAAGCCCATCGTGAACCTTTCAACTAATTTAATATGGCTCACACTTCCTAAAGTGGAAATTCTAATCAGATTGGCAACCAAAAGAGCTAAGATGGTCATCATTGCATCTGTCAGTTCATAAATACCATCAAACACAATCGCAGATGAACCCGCCAGTAGACCAAAGAAAATTCCAAAACATGACATCAAAAATGTCATCACAATTGAAAACTGAAGAACCCTTTGCTCTGAGTACATAAAACCCTAACCCTTAAAACACTTTTGTGCCTTTATAGAGGTCAAAAAATTTAAAAGCTTATCTTGTAAAGATGAAAAAAAATGCTTTTTAGGCTTTGTGGGCCTAGAACTTTATTTTAATTCTAGGCCATTTTAGGGTCAATTATGGGACTAATTTACTAGCTGTTGAAATAGTTTTTTAGCTGAACTTAAATCGAAAAGAAGCTTTCCTGCAGCGTTTGTAGATTTTAAAATCTCAGTAGCCTCTAAAGTGTTTGTTACCATTAGGGCTAGATCTTGATCTGTAATATGAAATTCTGTTTTTAAGAGCTGATAGATAGGACCTTGGTTTTGAAAGTCTTCGTTCAAAGCTAATAGACGGTCGTAAGTGTCTTGGTCGATATGACGAATGTTCTGTAACATTTTTGTTCTTTTTGTGAAGTTCGTATATCCACGGTACACACCCGCATCGTTATCATTGATACGTGTTCTTTGCACAAGAACGGTCTTTGCTCCATCAACTTCTTGTGGGTAAACGATCTTACTCATTAAAGATCGAAGTGTATCCACATTATCACCGTTTGCATCTTCAAGTTTTTGCGATTGCACTTTACCTTCTGCATCCACCCAATAGTAGTACCAACGGAAGTCAATGTTACCAATACGATCTTGTTGGTTCAGAATATGATCTAAAATTACAATTTCTGTAAGTTCTTTCATCCATAATGCCATTTGGAAATCAGAAGCTCCGCCACCCATTGCTTTTTTTATCACAGCATTTTTTTGCGCTGAGGCCAAACCGTCTGCGATAGCTTCTAACAATGGTTTTTCACTTTTTAAAGCTACAAATGCAGGTGTTTCTTGGAACTCATAATTTTGTTTATCACCCCATGATGTGCGTATTCCATTGATCTGTTCACCATAACGTTCACCGCCTCCATCACCTAACATTCCATAGATAAGGTCGGCACGTTCATCAGCAAAGAAGTCCGCGCGTTTGGATAAGTTTTGCGCAGGACGAGTTTCAAAATCATAAAGCCACTTCCAACCTTCACGAATCTTATCACCTTTACCCATTCTTTTTTGATAAGCTTTTTTTGTCACTCGGTCTAAGTGGGCCTTACGATCCATCGAACGATATACTGCAACGGGCACCTTAACAGATGTGTCAAAGTATCGAGACAAATGGTAGTAAACAAATGAGGAAGGCGCATAGGTTCCACTTGTGCCTTTCATATTTAAAGTTTGTTTATACTTTGTGATCTTGTCATGTCCTGCTTTAGAACCACCACAAGATCTTTGAGCTTCATACTTTTCTTGCGTTAAGCCTGATTTTGAAATGTCATAAAGCATTGTGGCTGGGCTTGTGCTCCAAGTTTTAGGACAAAGAGCTACTGTAGGGTCATTGTAAAAATCAATAGCACATAAGGCAGTTTCATCTTCAATGTCACCTTTGGAGTACTTCGCATTAGGAAGCTTTGGTAAGGCTCGGCACACCTCTGTGATTCCATTTGGAGAGACGTAGGTCACCGTCTGGGCATTTGCTGCCACCCCTATAAATAGTGTTGAAATTAAAATTACCAATGACTTCATTCTGCCCCCTTTAGTTCTTTAAAATACTTAAATTTTAATGGTTTGATTCTGTTTTATACGCACTAATAAAATGCCTTATAAAAAAGCACATACCACGACGCAGAGGACATGCGTCAAGGCTTAATGTATTTAGATTTCGTGATTTTTTTATGACTCTATGAGTCTAACAGATTCCTTATGCTACTGAGTTAATCTTAAAAAAAGCGTTCTTAAACTTTTGCTTAAAAAAAACTCACTTGGGAAGGTCCCACACCCCTGACAGTCTGAAGCCGTAGCACTAGGGACAGAGACAGCCGAAGGGACCGAAGAAAAAGGGATAGCCTTAAACGAAGGACTTTCCACAGCTTCTAGGTGATGCTCACCTTGGCTGTTAAAAGTCAGATACAAAAAGCCCGTCTTAGAAGTTGAACCCGTACGATCTTTAGTGAGGACCTTGCGTGCTCCAGATCCCAATAAAGGAACCGAAATGTATTTGACCGAACCATTTCTATGGCCTGGGTAAAACACATGGCTATGTCCACTTAAATAATAAGTCACACCATAGGCCTCAAGAATGTCTTCCATTCTTTTACTGTAACCATTTTTTGCTGTTCCTAAAGCGATGTATTCAGAGGCTTTACCAAAGGCCACAGGATAAAGAGGGACATGACCAAACACCACTTTGATTTTATAATTCTTGCCCGCCTCAAGCACCTCTTCTAGCCACCCTAACTGATCATTCACCAGCGGGCCTACGGCTGTGGCATCAAGACTTACAAATAGAGCCTCACCCATTGTGACCGCAAAATTTAAGGGATAGTTTTGCTCGACGTGGGGTAAAAAATGAACTTGTTCGTGAGAGGGCCTGCTTGAGTTAAAACGCGCAATAGGAAAACCATTCCATTCTTTCACATACATGTCGCGCTCTTTTTTAAATGAACTCCCCACTGAAGCATCATGGTTTCCTGGTGATGGTAACAAGGGTAAACCTACCGCACTCAAAGGGCTTGTGACTGCACCACGAAATGCCGACCACATCTTAGCGTAATCAAGACCTGTCTTTTGCCCCGCCACCATATCGCCCGTTGATAGCACCAAAGAGACCTCTGCATCTTGAGCAATATAGTTAATGGCAGATTTCACAGCCGAAGAGTATGTTGTGCTTCCATAAGAGCCATTCATATCTGAAATGACAGCGACCTTCCATACATGGTTTTGGGGAGGTTCAGGTGGGGAGGGATTGTCGGGAGTTGTAGGCTCTTCTACATCTGTTCCCGCATCATTGTTGGATTGCCCTGCCGAAATATTTGAATTCGCACAACCTGCCAAGAAGAATAAACACACCAAAACGCCGCTGAATTTATATTGAATGCTCATAAGAGCTTTTCGGTTTTATCGACTTGATGTTCGACGAACTTTGGTCGGGAATTCCATACGTCTACTTTAGAACTTTAGACCACCCTAGACACCAACAAAACGATGCCCCAAGGATGCACGAACACAAAGCCACCCCCACTGAAACCCTGCCAGAGTAAGCACCAGCAACTACCACTATCTGTTGATGACACTTTTTGGCTCTGGCATCAAATTTAGTCACAAAAGCTGGGCTTTAGAACCTCCCAGTCTTCTTTTTTTGGCACCATTTTAGCTACTTAAGTACGATTCAAAAATCTTTAGTTTATAAGGAGTGTACCTTGAAACCATTATTTTCAATTTTTATACTTTGTTTTTTGACTTCTGTTGCTGCAAAAGCTGAGGTTCCTAGACGTCACCCCATCTTTGGCCAATGGCTCACCCAGGACCATAAGCAAAACAAAAAATATCGTTCCATCGTGATGGACGCCAAGACCAAACAGCCTCGCGTTTACAACTGCGTTCGTAGCCAGACTGAAGGCGGTATCGAACTGTCTGTTGTAGTATGTCGAGAAGGTGCACCCACAGAAAGATTCCTAAACTACAATCAAAAAGCAGATAAGTTTTGGTTCTCACAAAACCGTTTGACTGAACTGTCTGTAGATCGAAGCGGAGACGTGATGTACGAAAACTCTGGAGTATTTGGCCTTGTACAGACCGAATGGTACCGCGTTTATGATCCTATGGTCGAATTTGTTTACGTGAAGTAGTTTTGTTTCAACACGCTAAATTGCTGTTGTGACCAAATAAGTTGTGTAAGCCACAAATGAAGCTAGAAGAACACCTCCTTCTAGGCGATTGATTTTCCCCAACTTACCTTTAAATCCCCAACCAAAAATAAAAAGCGACACTGTCAGAAGAGTCATGGCAGTGATATCGCGATTTAAAATTTCCACTTCAAAAGTCAACGGACAAATCATACCCGCTATACCGACAACAGCTAATGTATTAAATAAGTTCGATCCCAAAATATTTCCCAAAGCAATATCTGGCTCTCCTTTGCGGGCCGCGATGATCGAAGACGCTAATTCAGGGAGCGAAGTTCCAATTGCCACCACGGTTAAGCCCACAACAATATCGGAAACCCCTAAGCTCTTTGCAATTCCAACAGCGCCAAAAACCAAAAACCTTGAACTGATGATCAATAAAACAAGTCCTACAATTAAAAATAATAATGATCTTTTAAGGACAATGTCCTTTCCTGCCAACTCATTGTTCACTTCTACAGCCAAAGAGTCCTTTTTATTTTTTACACTTTCCATCAGTGTCCACACCATCAAGCCAGCAAAAACGCTAAGAAAGATTATGGCATCTAGTCTTGAAACATTAAGATCAAAAATTAAAGCGATAGTCAGAAGGGTGACACCAACCAAAATAGGCAACTCCTTAGTCAGTATCTGTGAATGAACAGTTATAGGCATCAGTAGTGCCGTTAACCCCAAGATGAGGGCGATGTTAGTAATATTTGAGCCGTAAGCATTCCCCAAGGCAATTCCTGGATTACCCTGAAGGGCAGATAGCGCTGACACTACCATCTCTGGAGCCGAAGTCCCAAAACCGATGATCACCATACCTATGATTAAAGGAGAAACACCATAGTGACGAGCAACATCTGAAGCTCCATCCACAAACTTATCTGCACTCCACACCAGAACAATCAAACCCAGTATCACTGATAATAAAAATATTGTCATAAAACCTCTTCGCAGTACACGATACTAATCAAAGACTCTTTAAAAGTCTATTTTTACATAAACAATTTGCTTTTTACATTCACACACTTTGAAATACACTTATGACAGAAAACATAATAGAAGTTAAAAACTTAAGTAAAAGCTTTGGCAAAAATCCACCCGTGTTAAATGACCTGAACCTGCACTTTAAAAAGGGTAAGTTTTATGCTCTTTTGGGTGAAAATGGAGTAGGAAAGTCCACGTTGATGCGCATACTTTTTCAAAACGAATCCATCACCAGTGGCGATGTGTTATATAAAGGGCAGTCTATCGAACACTTAGACAATAGAATTGGTGCAGACAGTTTTTATCTGGATGAAAGCTCACCCTTTACTTTAAACCGCAGTTCCGAAGAGTGGGCTCAGGTTTATAGTAACACTTATGCTAATTATAATGTAAAGATATTTGATGATCTTTGTAAAATGCTAAATATAGACCCCTCCAAAACTCTTATGAGCCTCTCACGTGGACAAAAAGCCAAAGCACATTTTGCGTTAGGCGCAGCCAGACAACCCGAAGTTTACCTTCTCGATGAAATCACAGCTGTTTTAGATATTGGCTCAAGACTCAATATTATTCGATTTTTAGAACGTGAAATCAAAGACAGAAATTGCACTGTGATCATGTCTAGTAATATTGCCACCGAACTTCCTTCATCTAATACGCATATATATCTACTTAAAGAAGGACAGCTATGGTTAGACTGTGAAGATTCAGATTTGTCTAATACCTTTAAAAAAGTTCTTGTTCATAACGCAGCAGAAGAGAGTGAGATCATAAAACTTGGTGGCAAGTTTTTACACTTTAATGGCAATAATTCTAACTCCTTTATTATTAAAATCGAAGATCTGAAAAATACATCTGGAACATTTGAAGAAGACAAAAGAACCGTAAGCATTGTTGATGTTATGACTTATTATACATCTGGGGAGAATATTTAAAGTGTTCAAAAATTTAAATTATCGAAATGTTCTGTTGTTTTCAATGATCTCAAAGTATTTGTATGCAACAGCATTTCTATATATGTTGGGATTTTTTTTAATCCATTTTTTTTCTGGAGATATTGACCCACCTTACTTTGCTGGTATGTTAATTTTCCCATTAATTTTTGCCTTTCACTCCTCCATTCCTCTTACATCCTCCGTAACTTCTTTATATTTTCACAGGGTAAGCACAAAAGATTTTATTTATGATCTTCTGAGAAATATTTTTATATTTTGGGTAATTTTTCTGATTACCTCAATCTTAGGTGCCTTATATTTCATACCTATATTCTTTAAAGAAAGTTTTTTGTCGCTTGGTTTTAGTTATATTTTTCCAATTTTTTTCATGATTTATTTATTATTTCTCAATCTCACAATCATGACATCTGCCCACATAAAGGGCACCTTATCTTCTGCCGAAAACATAGGCATTAAAGCTCTTTTTTACTCTATTGCAACAGGCTCATTAGGGGGGCTATTGGTATTTATTATTATGATTAGCTTCTCCGTTGGCTGTCTTTTAATCACTTTTTTCCTGTTGTCTTTAATAATTAATAATCTCTTTACAAAAACTTTTTTAAATAAATCTTATAGAATTAAATTTTTTATTTTTACGATAACGATTTCTAGTATAGTTTTGCTTTTCTTCACTTCTTATGAACTCTATAAAGGGAATAAGAATTATATTTTTTCTACAGCAGGACAACGGCTTTGGGAAAATCAGAAACTAAGAGCCATAAAGGTCACCTCCCAAGACCAAGTTCATGATTTAAAAACGTGGTTCATCTGGACGAAACAGAATTCTTTAAAACCTCATGAATTTGCTCAGTCCTTTATACTTCTAGAGCAGTTTTGCCCCCCGCAAAAAAGACTGGATATGACCGTAATAGAGTGCAATTCTTGTATTCAAGATCATCGCTGGATATCATCTAAAATTTTTAATGAATCTGATGACGCGAGAAAAAATGAACTTACACAACATCTTCTCCTAGAGAATGAATCTGAATATTCAAATATGTTAGGATTATTATTCTATGCAAATCTTCGAGAGCCTTCCTCTGAAATGATAGATAAAGTTCAAAAAATTGCACATACCAAAAGCCACCCTTTGGCCCTCTGGGCGCAAAATGTACTTAACAATAAGGACACTTTAAACAAAACCTTCCACTTTCTTGTCAGGACGGTACAAGATCAAGACGAATGTAATAAACCTACAAAACGCTAGAAAAATAAATTTAGCCAATTTTTATGCAAGAGTAATGTAGTTCTTTCATACCTAATATACACACCTTCAAGCTAGGCCCATTATGAAGTTAAAAAAATTATAACTAAGTAAAAAAATATTGGTTTTACTAGGGCTTTAGATACACTGCGTCTCAACCTTTGTTGTGGGACATTAAAATGAGTATTTGGAAGCAAGCAATTTCACTTATCTTTGTGATTTCTATGGGATTTTCCATAAGTACTACCCTTTACGCTGCCCAGACAGTCCCCTTTCCCTACTCACAATTTAATGTTCAAAAACCTTTAGAGCTAGACCTTCAAAAAGCCAATTCCTTACATCAAAGATCCTGCGATATACACAAGAGCATAAGCCATGGACCTAGCTCTTCTCTCCCCAATTCTTGTAAATTTGTAGAAGCCTATCATGAAATGAATGCCATTGGAGAATGGCTCACAAATCAAGCATTACTAAGCCACAATCCACAAAATCTTTTGGCGCTACCAGATATCTATCTTATAAAAAACTGGGATGACTTTTACCTGCAATCTATCATGTGGAGTTACTCGATCAACTTTCCTTCGCACGATTATGCTCAAGCGAAAAGTATAGTCGAGAAAATTATTAAGTGGGGATTTTTACGTAAAAAACTTTCCGCACTCTTGTGGATTGATACAGCCAAACCAGCTCATATTTTATTAACGATTGAAAATCCAAAACGCAATCTTGGGCTAGCGCTTTTGCGCACTCAACTTGAGACTGACTCATTATTCAAACAAACTTGGCTTATATCTGAATCATATTTGATATGTGGTGAAGACCCAACCTGCGAATCCAACATTCAAGAGTTCTTATACCAAAGTTGTCAGATCGCAAAAAAATATCAACATAGAGCAAAGACCATATACGAAGCCTTTGCAATCAAATCACCTCTTGCGCCACAAAACGCTTTTGAGATTTTCACAGCCATAAATTTAAAAACTCAAACTGAGCTTTTAATCACCAAAGCTCTTCTAGATGAATTTGCCAACGGAGAAGTCTTTGTAATACCAGATAGTGATTTGATTTCAGAAATTATAAACGTTGCCAGTATCGAAACTAGCAACAATGAATTTTATCAAGAAACAAAGAAAACTTACTATATTTCAGAAATTCTAAGAATCTCCAAATTATGTGATCGCCTTCAACATGAAGGGCACTTAATACCTACTCGTATTACTTTGAACTCTGATTCCAAAAATTATTTTTTATCTGTTGAAACCGAAGCCACAGAAACGCTTTCTTATTTTGAAAAAAAATATAATGACCTCATAGAGGAGATGCACTGATGTTTAAAAAAACAGTGTTTATACTTTTGTTAATATTTGCGGCATCTTGCAAAGAAGACAATAATAAACCCACACTTAATAAACCGACTAACACTCAACCTGAAGATTTAAAAAATGATGAAGGTATTCAACCCATAAGAAAGACTGAAAAATACAGTCAATGGGACTTGAAAATTGGTCAACACCATTTATCTGTAACTAGCTTTGGATCTTGCACAGGTCTTACACAATGTGAATTTGAAGATTTCACGTTGGTTCAGTATAAAGACCGAAAAATTTTTGCAAACAGAAAGTTTCCCGCAGATTTTGACTTTAAAACACAGTTACAAGAAGTAAGCCCTAAAATTATTGTAATAAAAAATTGGCAAATAAGTAACGAAGATTTTACTGAATATGAACGTCTTTTTTACCAAAATTTAAAACAACTTTCCGACAATGCTATAAAACTAGAACTTCAAGAAAATTTTGATGTCCAAAGGTACAAATCCGTTAAAGCCGCTCAACATCACTTACAGACAAGCCGATGCACACAAAGCTACTTGGTACAAAATTTTAAAGCTCTGTGTCCACTAACAGATGGTAATATGAATATCACCAATAGTTCTATGGACATATTAGCCAGTATGGCCACAACTGGTCTCATCACATCTGTGCAATATGATCTTGAATCCGACCAAATAGTGAGTTTGGCCACCTTTCTTGAGACCACTCTGTTTCCAAAGCTTCTACATGGGTTTGGCAAAGGTTTTAATACCTACCTAAGTAGTACAAACGTCTTATTACCTTCAGATATCGTAGAATTTAACTCTGTTACCCCGCAATACTCTACAAATTTAAGATATATTGCAGGAAAGTGTGAACAACTTTACAAGGAAAAAGCTTTAAAAGAATCTCGTAACAATTTGATGCCCAAAACCACATTAGACATGAATCCACTATGGGAAAAAGACCTTTCTGAAAAGCTAGTTCAAATCTTACAAATTCCATACAACGATTGGAAGTTAAATACATATTCTTACAACGAACCTATTACTCGTCTTGATCTTTTGGAATCAGATTTACCCGATTTATTTTTTACAGATAATTTTATGGATAACCAGATATATAGAGGAGGTTCTTGTGAATCTCTTTTTTAGAATTACAGGATTACTTTGTGGTAGCTTAGTTTTAGTTACATTCAGTTTCGCAAAAATAAATATCAACCTTGATCTTACTGCAGAAATGGATGTTGAAACACTCTACTCGTACACAAAGCGACCTAGGGCTATTTGTGGCAGAGTGGTTGGGTCAACCAAAGGTCCCTTTTCACAAGGGCCTTTCAAGCCCAAATCTGTACTTTCTGGAAATATTGAAGCTTCTCAGAATTTATTTAGCGACTTATTTGTAAATATCAGTAGCGGCGAACAGAAGCTCTCAAAAGATAAGTTAGTCAAAAAAATACGCACTGTTTACGCTGATATTCAAATTAACAAAGGAAATGAATACGACCCAGTAAGTTTGTATATTGATCTTAAAGATGTACGCCATTTTGATAAAGACAGTGGAATTATTAGTGTTAATGGGAAAAGTAAATGCCGATTTAGGCGTTGGAAATCCGCAATATCAAAGCCACTTGTTAGAGGAAAAATTCAAGTTTCCTATACTGTTCCTCAAAACGTATGGCTTTTGACCATTGAAAGAACTAGAGCCACTGGTTTATTTGAATTTTCAAATATTGATGCCTCTGAAGGACATCGTAGCTTCAAAGGGAGCTTAAATCCTTTTATTGACCTCGCCTCAACTGAGGATATTGTGTATTTGTGGGTCAAACCAGGATCTACCATTACACAGGATTTTATTTATTCAGAAACTTATGCCAACCATCATCTTCCTATTCGTGGTGAGTTTTCAATAAACATCAGACCCGTGGTTAGTGACTCAATTACAAATCTCGCACAGGCAAAGGTTTGGTTTGCAGATTATCAATCTGCACTTAAAGATAACGCCTCAACCTCAAATACCCATAATTCATTGGGAGAAAACTTAAAATTTTATAAATTTATTCTGGATCATATATCTTTGATCAATAATGAATCCTTATTACAAGATATGGTTTCCACAATATCCATATATGATTTGGAAAATATCATGGAATCTCTAACACAAGGACGTGACCATGTTAATTTTTCGCCCGATCAATCTCATCTACGTATTGCATCTACTATTTTATCTTACAGGATCGCTCAAACCTATATTTCAGGTCTGTTACCTTATTGCGAACCTTCCAAACTCAAGCTTCCTTACAAAAATATAGATTTAGATTTAAATTGGTTGGCAACAACACACTACCTAGTAAATAAAGCAGCACATAGAATTAAGAACTATAATGTTTCTGCACTATCCAATTTGGTTTCTATATTATATGAATACCAAAATTTAGGACTCACATACGCTCAAATTAGGAATGATCTAGTAGAATATGAGAAAATTCTGCAAGCCTATAATATCATTTCTAGTACCATGGACCTAAGGTCTTCGCCACTCAAACAGTCTTATGAGGAGATCTTATATCTATTTGAAAATTTTGACCCTCAAGCTATAAAAATGAGCCAAACCCAACAAATCTTAAATACATTAGAACAGATTTCTATATTAGAAGTAGGCTTAATAAAAGAATTAGTTTCTGAAATACGACTGTTTCAATCTAATAACAATGAACAAATAAACCTTACAGCATTGGCGGAGAAAATCCAAAATTTAGAAATGCAAATTAGTAAGGCTATCGATGCCATTGACTCTAGCGGAGAGATTTTCTCTATCTCTTCCTCTGGATTGAATAAAATGAATGAGATGATCATCACTTTAGGAGTGAACTATATTTCTCTATTTGAAAAACCTTTTGAAACTGAATTTGAATTATTTAGAAAGAACTTTTTTAATAGTGAAGAACTTAAACAAACTAGGGAACAGCTTCTGGTATGTTTGGGAGCAAAGAAATGATCCATATTATAACCAAATCTTTAAAAATATTTTTATGTTTTTGCTTGATCCTACCCACACCTTTATTTGCTGAAACTTATATGGGAGGCGCAAAAAAAACCGTTCAAGCACTTGAAGACCGCGCCCATTTGATTGTGGATAATCTAATATTAGTTGATGTGATTAACGCTATTCAGTTCGCAGCAGAAGAATCCATAAAAACATCACAATATGGCTATGCTTTAGAGTCTTTCATTACTAAATCTATAGAAATGGAAGCACAGTACGACAAATTTTTACTTGAACCCCAAGTAGAATATGTCACTACTCGAAAATCTATTGAAGACACCTTAGATAAGTACTTATCATTTTATACAAAACAGATAGATATGGCTTGGATTGTTTCAGAACACGAAAGACAAAGACAGTCGAGCGTAAAATTGATCAATATGGCATTAGGGTCCTTAAAAAACACATGTCAGCAAGGACGATTTAACCCAAATGTTGATGCTCGCGCTATGCTCTCTGAAGAACTCCCTGCTTATGACTTCACCTTTAGAAAAATAGGACATTCCAGTACTTTCTTAAACCTTTTAGATTATCAAGGTGTAAACTATCATCACGACGAAAAACTTTTACAAGCTATGTATCAAGCAGGTCAATTTGGCCTTACCGCATCTAGTATTTTGATAAGCAGCGCCGTAGTTACAGGGCTTGAAGCCGTAATTTTTAAAGAAGCGTCACTTTTAGCCTTTAAAAAAGGTTTTATAGCTACCACTTCCAGCTCTACTTTTTCGTCCGCGCTTCTTGCAGCCACCCCCTATATCATTGCAGCAGTTGTAGTTATGATCATTGTGACTGATTTTGTAAACCGTCGTAAAATGGAAAAACTTAAACGCAAACGTCTAGAGGCTGAACACTATAAATTTGAAAATACGCCACGAACACAATGGATTGAAAACGAGTACAAGGAACGATGTTCTGAGGTGATTCAAATGTTAAACCCCATAGCTCAAGATTTAGATTTTATTGAAAAGTTTGCTCATGCTCCACAAGAAATCGTAAAGTATTACAAAGAAGATATCTCTGACCTTAAAAAAGAAGATGAAGCCTGGAGTGAATTTGCCTTAGCAAGTTGTCAAAAAGATTTAGCCGAATCTTACGAAAAAAGAGCCTGTGTTACCACAGAAGAGTTCATCAACCTAGATATTCAGGACTATCAATCTAAAAACAAAAGTATTCCGACGTGCATTTATAATGAGCAAGCGATTGCTGGCACCAATTGTAATATCATGTTTGATCAGAATGGAGAACTTGATATAGACAAAGACAAAATTCAAAGCATTGTTGATTCCTATTCTGATCCCAATGGCTCTCATCTTGACGATTTGGAAAAACGTATCAAAATTTTAAGATATCAGATGTATAACGCCTTTGCACATAACTACGAATCCGTCAGCCAAGAACTTTATTACCGCATCAATACTGTTTTGGACCAAAAAAGACGTAGTGCCTTTCAAAGATTATTAAAGCTTGCTGGTATTTATGCCCAGTCATCGCAAAACCAAAATCAAATTGCTCTCGATCAAGCAGCTGAAGGACAAAAAGAACTTTATTATCTAGAAAACGAGTTTCAAGACATAGTGTCTTTAGCTGTTAGCGTCACTTTTGAAAAGTCCTCTCCAACATTACTACTCAAAAGCCTAGTTGATTTCAAAAAGAGATTTGAAACGTTTCATCAAGAGCATTTGTATATGACAGAAAGTATAGATTTAAATATTCGCCTCAAAAAATTACAAACACTTTTACAGCTTAAACTTTAAAGGACGCTATATGTTTAAAGTATGCTTTAATATTTTTATTTTTAATTTTCTTCTACCCTCTCTAGCTTTTGCGGCTCCTATCAAAGTCGTTATTGATGAACCTATACAGCTTATCAAAATAAAAGGGGGGTTTAAACCCTCTAGTGACTCCCGAGTCACATATATTATTGGTAATCAAGAATTCAGACCTGATGGAAAAATTTATCAGAATGGAGCCAATACAGGTCAAGATTGGAGCCTTGTTACACCTGACCTTGTCGAAAAACACTATGTCTACGAAAAACTTGCACGCGAACAGAATACCAATGTGATTGTAAATTTAGAAGTTCTACGAGTAGATGCCAGTGATGGATCTTTTTCTTACCGCTTAGACTCTTCTGTGGCACAAGACAACCTACTTTCAGGCTATATTATCTCACCTAAGACAGGTGAAGAAAGTTTCATTCGTAATGGTTTAGAGTACCGATCTGACGGTAAAGTATATAAAAATGGACAAGCTACTGGAGAAACCTGGGGTCGTCCCTTAACAAAGTCTGGTACTGGAAGTAGTCTCTCAGAATTTTTAAATGGACCAGGTGGAGCACTTACCGCAGGAGTCATTGTATCTGTTATGGAACAATATTCAAAGCAAAATGAATGGAATCAGTATGTTGATAGTAGACGCGCTGAAGCCAAACAGATGCTTAAAGACTCTATAAGTGCCAATTACGATTATGCCAAATCTATCGATCGAAAAAATCACCAGATAGAAATGGAAAATAAAAAAGCTATTTACGGCTTAGATTCATTTTTTTTAAACCTTAATGATAATATTTATAAAGAACCTTTAGATATCACAATAAGTGATTTCAATTTACAAGATCCAACTCAAGATGTACTAAAGCATATTGAATATGAATTTAGTAAGGACACTCGTGATCTTCTAACAGAACAAGTTGAGGCTGCTGCCAATATAAAAGATTATGCGAAAATTTCTCGTCTTATAGAGTTAAGCTTAAACTCTAAGGAAGGACTACTACCAGAACTTCAAGACTATACAAAAGATGGACGATTGTTTTTACCTGAAAAGCTCAATCCTTCTTTAGGTGACAGTCCTCTTTCTGGTTTGGATTTGAATTTAGATCAAAGTACACAGATAGGACAAACCGCCACTCGAGTGGCCAACCAGCTCCAAACTGCCTGGGCAGTTGAAAAAGGGCTGCAGGGCAGTTCTAATAAAAATATTCTTAGACATGTCACCAGCTTAGCAATGTTCCAGCAAGCTTTAGGCACAGTAGTACAAAGCCATATTGATGCCTTAAATTATTTTAAACTTAGCTCTTTGATCATGGAGTCTGGTGCAGGATTTCACGCTGGCCTTGCAGAGGCTATCGAAGGGACCATCAAGTCTATTCCTATCTTAGCTAAAGCAGGATTCAATTTTGCTAAAAATGCCATGACTCAAGAAGGATACCTAGAAGACTCTTTTTTTACATTACTAGACAATATTCCCACCATTACACAAGCCATTTGGGCACAGATGATTGATTCCTGGGATATTATCCAAAATGGTTCTGCTTATGAACGCTCTAAGCTGGTTGGGAGTTTAAGCTTGGATGTTATCATAGGATTTGCCACAGGAGGAAGTGGTGCTGTAGCTGCTCGTGGCGCAAAGGTTGCGGCAGCCACACAAAAAAGCCTATCTGCTTTTAAAAATCTGTCTAACAAAGCTTTTGGAATCAAAAGGTCGGCAGCTTGGCTAGAACGTCAACGCCCTCATTTAAATAAATTTGAACATTGGGTTGATGTTGCAGATTTAGATTCCATAAATTTTCATGGACCTATCACTGGGAATTTAGACAAGACTCATAAGGTCACCGATCCTCTAGGTTCAATACCTACAGTGGACGGCAAAATCAAATTTGATCACCGTGGCATTCCTCTGCCCCACCAATTTGTTTCTAACACTTTCACTGGGGGGACCTATATGTCTTATATCTTAAAAAAACCATTGAGAGTTTATAGAGTTTATAATGGTGATCCTAGGTATCGCAGAGGGGCTTTCCTTTTAGAATCACTACCCGATGGACCCACACAAGGGATTATTGATTTTGCCTTACACCCTGGATTCGACAATACAGCCACACATTGGGCGATCCTTGAAATCAAAGCAGGAACACGGATTTTTGAAGGATCAGTTGCACATCAATTCGATAATGTTGTGCTTTCAAAAGCAACAGGAAAATTGACAAGTGGTTCTAAAAACCTGATGGGTGGTGCCACTCAACTCTACATTGCAGATGATCCTCGATCTGTACTTAAGGTGATTAACTATGGTTCTTTTTCTAAATAGATGGTACAAAAAGTTTCTAGCAGATTTATTGCGAGCCGAGCGTGACGAAAATTTTGCCAGAAATGGTGGACTAGATAAATATGACAATCGTATACCCAAAAAAACCACAATCAAAGGTCTTTTAAATTGTCTCAATAAAGAGCAACTGATGGAATTCGTAACCCCTGTTGTTTCTCAAAGATATGATGACAAAGCTTCAAACTCTGTGTTTAAAGATGGGTTCTATTTCCACAAAAGTAAAACAGGTGAAACTTACGTCTATTATGAGGTAGAAAGAGGATGTCTTTCTGGGTTAGTTGAAGATCTAGATCCATACAAAGTGTTTGGTTCTTTTCTCTTATGCTATCTGAGAACTTTCAATCATTGGCCTAAGGATGGAAATGAATATCTACCTCCTCCAGTCCAACTCGATATATAAGTTTTTAATTGTATACACTTATTGCAATAACATTTATAGAAAACCTATTTAATAGACTTTAAAAATGTCACGAAATGACTCCATGAACTCATATCAGAGTCTTTACGATATGCAGGACTTTCAAACACCGTAAAGGAATGAGGAGCATTACCGTAAGTGATCATCTCATGAGGCACTTTGCTTTGCTCTAGCTCTTCAGCAAGGCCCGCAAACTCTTTCATTGTGATATGGTCATCAGCCGTGCCGTGATAAATAAGAACTTGTGATTTAGCTTTTTTATAGTTTTGCCCTTCGGGAGTTTTTAATCCACCGTGAAAACTGGCAAAGGCTTCTGCTTTTTGACCGCTTCTGGCAAACTCTAAGGCTGCGGCTCCACCAAAGCAGTACCCCATCACCACCATTTTATTGGTGTTAAGCCCCTTTTTCTTGGCTTCCTTTACTGCTGCCGTCATAAGTCGACGCATTTTAGCGCGATCCTTATAAAGCTCACCCGTGTGTTGGGCCTTGTCTTTGTTTTCAGTAGGACGCACGCCTTGCCCAAAAAGATCTATGGCAAATACTGAAAATCCAAGATCAAATAACATGTCCGCACGCTTAGTTTCGTACTCAGTTAAACCATCCCAGTCATGAATGATAAATACCGTGGGCGCATCTTTAGATTTAAGCTTGAAATAGCCTTCGTATTTATCCCCACTTGAATTGTAAATCACCGTATTGGCAAAAGAGACAAAGGGGATAAAGGATAATAAGAAAACGACAATAAGAGTATATTTTTTCATGGCTTAAGCTCCTTAAAGGATTTTATGATCGCATTTGTAATAAGACTTTTGCAAGAAAGTTTTGAACATTGATCGTGAGTTAAATTCAACTTATTATTAAGGACCAAATATAGGTGTAAGAATTTTTGAGCTGCAGGTTTTGAAAGGATAAAATATGTCAAAAAAATGCATGATCATTACCCTACCACTGTGGCTACTTTCGTTCACTACAACAGCCCATACCAAACAGCCCACCTGTGATAACATCCAAACCTCCATCACAACTTACGACTTAAAAACCAACAAGTGGGCCTACACCGATAAAAAAGATTCCAAGGTGGGAACGTTACCAGCTTCAACGTTTAAAATTTTTAATTCTTTAATCGCCTTGGATCGTGGGACAACAAATACCCAAGAAGTTTTTAAATGGGATGGGACCAAGAGGGCTCTGCCACAATGGAATCAAGATCTGAACCTGCAAACGGCCTTTGAAGTTTCTGCCGTGTGGGTTCACGAGATCCTTGCAAGCAGGGTCACACCTTCTATTTATGAAAGATATCTTAAGTGGTCCAACTACGGGAATGGCAAAATTCATAAACATCGCAATGGAAATTTCTGGGTGTATGGAAATTTTAAAGTGACACCCACTGAGCAAATTCAAATGCTTAAAGCCCTTTATAAAAATGAACTTCCCTTTTCTAAAGCCACTATAGAAACCGTAAAGTCTTTTATGCAAAACAAAGAGCACCCCAATATCTCTGCCAAATCAGGTTGGCTACCTGACTACAATGGCACAGAGATCGGCTGGTGGGTTGGATGGAGAATGCAAAATGACTCGCCCCTATTTTTTGCCACAAGGCTTAGAAAACCCAAAAATTTAGAAAATAAAGACTTTTTAGCTTGTAGAATCTCCTTAACTCTCAAGCACTTAGACACACTTAACCCCTAATTTTTTATTTTACCCGTGTAATATTGATTTTTCTTATTTTACCCGTATAATATTATATGTGAGGTGATTATGTTCACATATACGGCATTTGAAGAGTTTAAAATGATTGGGCAGGGAAATATGGAAACTGTGGCACTAGCCGTGAAGGCTCGCATGAAAGCGAACAAAGCCGCAAGCGTTCTTATCTTTAGTGACTTGACTGGGCGTCAAATTGATCTTGATCTGAGCGGAACCGACAAGCAAGTTTTAGAACGACTTAAGGTTTATGCCTCACAAGATATTCCCACCCCTACTGGGGCAGGGCGACCTAAGCTTGGGGTCATTCCTCGAGAGATCTCACTTCTGCCTCGTCATTGGGAGTGGCTACTCAATCAAGACGGTGGAGCTTCGGCAGTCATTAGAAATCTGATTGACGAGAAAATTAAAATCCGACCCACAGATAAAATTAAGCTCGCCCAGGAAAGAACATATAAATTTTTATCTGCTATAGCAGGTAACCTTGAAAATTTTGAGGAGGCCACCCGCTTTTTGTACCGCAAGGATAAAGACAAGTTTAAAGCACTGATCTCAGGTTGGCCTAAAGATGTCATGAAACATGCGATCAGCTTATCTAAAGATGTCTTTTAAATATTAAAACATTCTTCTGACAGTTAAATTAAACGCCATGTTTTGGCTTTTACTACTCGCAAATGAATCTCTTTCGTTTAAAACTCTTGAGTACTCAACCTCTGTAATAAAGTGGGTCTTCTCGCTGAGCACAGTCTTCAAGTAAGCCGATACAGCATAGGCATCCATCACCTCTCTATCAATATGAACATTGTTTCCACTATAAGGATACGCTGGAGAAAGACCTAAAAGCCCACCCTTATCAATATAAGTCAGCACGAGTCCCCACAGATTGTCGTTTAAAGCTCTTTCATAGAAAGCAGATACAGTAAGATACCCTGCTTTATCGAAGGAACCTCCTGCATTTTTACCATCTGTTGAAAAAAGACCGTAATTGACCGCAAAACCTGTAAAGGCATTCGTTAAACTCCACTGATAAGCCAATTGAATATCAGCAGAAAACGAAGAGTCCGACACATTACATTTTCCACTGGCGTTACAGTCTAGTTTACCTTCAATTACGTTAGCAGCCACATTAAGTTTACCAAAAAATAAACCCGAGCCGATATCTTGTGAAAACTTAGCCCCTAATTGCACAGGCCCCAAGCCTGAATGGTCAGCTTCAATGGTGCTAGTTGAATACAGCAAGTTTCCATAAATAGAAATTTTTTCTAACATGCCCCACTCATAATTTACACTGTAATTACGCAAGGATATAGGAATAGGGCCCGCCATCACCTTATCTCTGTATTTACTAGCGTTGTCATTTAAAGTAAACTCGACAAAACTTTGACCTTTTTCTGCTTGTAATAAATATTCAGACGACACTTGAGCTTGCACTCCGATCCCATAAAATAACGTGATTAGACTCATGGCCCAAATTTTCATAGGGGCGCGCGGGGGGGGGGGGG